>CAVEOR010000036.1:0-9969 GCA_963617285.1 Anaerovoracaceae bacterium
GTACAAGATTAAGACAAAAAATGAGAACGCAACACCAAAAATGCATGGAAAAGGCATTTTTGATGGGGCGTTCTTTTTTCGTGTCTCAACAGGAGCGTGTAGGCGGGCAAGGCACTATCGATGGCCGCGCGATAAAATGTTCTAATTTCAATACATATGGGGCGGTAGATTGTTTTCTCGAGGAGCGGGAGATGTGAATAGGCCGTTTGGAAACCGTTAAGAATTTGTCGATTCTCTAACAATTTAATAATTATACATGCTAAAGGGGTAATGCTTTGCTGTATAAAAACGAAAAAGCAATTTCGCGATTTTATTGAATGTATACAAAATAATTCTAAAAAAACGGCTGAATCTCGCGTCATCTGGCAAAAAAAGACTGGCGCAGCGGACGAAAAAAAGGTATAATAGATGTCAGAAATCGTTGATAAAGTCCCGCGGATAAATATACACGGGCGTGAATAATTATTAAGAAATGGAGAGTAAAAATGGCAGTAATTATTAATGGACGCGATCTTACAATCGATCAAGTAATCAGCGTATGCAGACATCACGAGAAAGTTGAACTTGCACCAGAAGCAGTAGAAGCTGTAAAGAAGGCAAGAGCTTACGTTGAAAAGAAGGTTGCTGAAAAGGCAGTTGTTTATGGTCTGACTACAGGCTTCGGTAAATTTGCGAACGTTGCAATCGACACTGAGCAGACAGCACAGCTTCAGAGAAACCTCATCATCAGCCACACTTGCGCTATGGGCAAGCCTTACGAGCAGAAATACGTAAGAGCAGCTATGCTTCTTAGAGCAAACTCACTTTCCAGAGGAAACTCCGGTATCAGACTTGAAACACTTCAGACACTTATCGGCATGCTGAACGCAGGCATCCACCCAATCGTTCCAGAAAAGGGTTCCGTTGGCGCTTCTGGCGACCTCGCACCGCTTTCTTGCATCGCACTCGGCCTCATCGGACTTGGCAAGGTTGAGTACAAGGGCGAAGTTATCGACGCTAAGGACGCATTCGCAGCAGCTGGTCTTACTCCAGTAGAGCTTGCATCCAAGGAAGGCCTTGCACTTAACAACGGTACTCAGATGCTTACAGCAGTTGGCCTCAACACATTATATGATGCAATGAACCTCATGAAGATGGCAGACATCGCTGGCGCACTTACTGGCGAAGCTCTTCACGCAATCGCCAAAGCTTACGACCCTAAGACTCACCTTCTTAGAGGACACAAGGGACAGATTGACGTTGCTGAGAACATGAGAAACCTCCTCGAGGGCTCCAAGAACGCACTTCCACTTCACCCAACAAAGGTTCAGGATCCATATTCACAGAGATGCTTACCACAGATTCACGGTGCATCCAGAGACGCTATCATGTACGTATACGAAGCAGTTAGCAGAGAAATCAACGCTGTAACAGATAACCCAATCGTATTCCCAGATCATGACGAAGTAATCTCCGGCGGTAACTTCCACGGCCAGCCAATGGCACTCGCATTCGATTTCCTGAAGATCGCAATTTCCGAGCTTGCTAACGTTGCTGAGAGAAGAACTGAGAGACTGGTTAACCCAGCACTTTCCGAGGGACTTCCTGCATTCCTGGTAAAGGACGGCGGACTGAACAACGGATTCATGATTGCACAGTACGCATCCGCTTCCATGGTTTCCGAGAACAAGGTTTACGACCATCCGGCATGTGTTGACTCCATCCCAACTTCCGCTAACCAGGAAGACCACGTATCCATGGGTTCAACATCCGCAAGAACTGCTGCTATGGTACTTGACAATGCACAGAAGGTTATCGGTATCGAGCTTGCTGCTGCATCTCAGGCAATTTGGCTTCGTCAGGAAATGGGCGAGCACGGCATTGACAACCTTGCTCCAGCTACGAAGGCTGCTTATGACCACATCAGAAAGATGGCAGACCCAGTTGAGAAGGACATCATCATGATCGACTACCTCGCTAAGTTCGACGAAATGGTTAAGGACAACTCCCTCGTTGAGGCAGTAGAAAAAGTCGTAAAGCTCAACTAGTACATAATTTCCAGTTAAGGAGGAACAAAATATGTTAGACAACAAAACGCTTGAAGGCGCTATGAAGATTCGCCTTGATGCAGAATATCCTGATTATCCTGAATTCCAGGAAGGCATCAGACGCGCACCAGACAGAGGATTCAGACTTACGAAGGAACAGACAAAGGTTGCTCTGAAGAACGCTCTTAGATATGTTCCAGAAGAACTCCATGAGAAGCTCGCTCCTGAGTTCATGGAAGAGCTCACAACTCGCGGCAGAATCTATGCTTATAGATACAGACCAGAGGGCAGAATCTACGGCAAGCCAATCACTGAATACAAGGGCAAGTGCCTTGCAGGTAAGGCTTTCCAGGTTATGATCGATAACAACCTTGACTTCGAGGTTGCACTTTATCCATACGAGCTCGTAACTTATGGCGAGACTGGTTCCGTTTGCCAGAACTGGCTTCAGTACAGACTCATCAAGAAGTACCTCGAAGAGCTCACTGAGGATCAGACTCTCGTTGTAGAATCAGGTCATCCACTTGGACTTTTCCCATCCAAGCCAACTGCTCCACGTGTAATCATCACTAACTCCATCATGGTTGGTATGTACGACAACCTTGACGATTGGGAAATCGCTGAGGAAATGGGCGTTGCTAACTACGGACAGATGACTGCTGGTGGTTGGATGTATATCGGACCTCAGGGCATCGTTCACGGAACATTCAATACTATCCTCAATGCTGGTCGTAAGGAACTCGGCGTTCCTGCAGACGGAGACCTCGCTGGACATACATTCGTATCATCCGGACTTGGCGGCATGAGTGGCGCTCAGCCAAAGGCTGCTAACATCGCTAACGCTGTTGGTATCTTCGCAGAGGTTGACCTTTCCAGAATCGAAACTAGACATGACCAGGGCTGGGTTGATGTAATCATGGACGACATTGACGAAATCTTCAAGCTCGCAAACGAGAAGATCGCTGCTAAGGAATCCATTTCCATCGCATATCACGGCAACATCGTTGACCTGCTCGAAGCTGCAGTTGAAAAGAACTTCCACATCGACCTTCTTTCCGACCAGACTTCCTGCCACAACGTATACAACGGCGGATATTGCCCGGTTGGCATGACTTTCGAGGAAAGAACAAGAGAGCTTCATGAGAACAGAGACAACTTCATCAAGGAAGTTGACAAGACATTACATAGACACTATCACGCAATCAAGACATTGACTGAGAGAGGAACTTACTTCTTCGACTATGGTAACTCCTTCATGAAGGCAATGTATGATGCTGGCGTTAAGGAAATCTCCAAGAACGGTTACGACGATAAGGATGGATTCATCTGGCCTTCATACGTTGAAGACATCATGGGACCTATCCTCTTTGACTATGGCTATGGCCCATTCAGATGGGTTTGCCTGTCCGGTAAGCCAGAAGACCTCGACGCTACTGACAAGGCTGCTATGGAAGTTATCGACCCTAACAGACGTGGTCAGGACAGAGACAACTGGATCTGGATCAGAGACGCTAAGAAGAACAAACTCGTTGTTGGTACTCAGGCTCGTATCCTCTATCAGGATGCTGAGGGTCGTCGTGACATCGGTCTTGCATTCAACAAGCTCGTTAGAGAGGGCAAGATTGGTCCTGTAATGATGGGTCGTGACCACCATGACGTATCCGGTACTGACTCCCCATTCAGAGAGACTTCCAACATCAAGGACGGCTCCAACGTAATGGCAGATATGGCTGTTCAGTGCTTCGCTGGTAATGCTGCAAGAGGTATGTCGCTCTGCGCACTTCATAACGGCGGCGGCGTAGGTATCGGCAAGTCTATCAACGGCGGATTCGGTCTGCTTCTTGATGGTTCCGAGAGAGTTGACGAAATCCTCAAGTCCGCTATGATGTGGGACGTAATGGGCGGCGTTGCTCGTAGAAACTGGGCAAGAAACGAACATGCTGTTGAGACATCCGTAGCTTACAACCAGAACTACGAGGGCAAGGGTCACATCACTATCCCTTACATCGCAGCTGATGACCTGGTTAACGAGATGGTTGACAAGTACGTTAAATAATTAAGCAAAATAAAAGTGTAGCCTGCCTGTTCGGTCCAACTTGTGGCTCGAACAGGTCAGGCAGCACATATCAAGGAGATTATTAGTAAATGTCTACATTACTTGTAAAAAATATTGGCATTCTGCAGACCCCGGCGGGAAGCTTCCCGCACAAGGGCAAGCAGCAGGGAGAGAATATCAAGTTGCACGACGCGGCGCTGCTTGCCACGGACGGTGTGATTACGGCGATTACTGATGGCGGGAAGCTTCCGACCTCGGAGTCCGAGGTCGACGAGGTTATCGACGCAGGAGGTAACCTCGTCACGCCGGGGCTTGTCGAAGGACACACCCACATGGTATTCGGCGGCTACAGGCAGAACGAAATTCCGCTTAAACTCAAGGGTGCAGGCTACCTCGACATCCTCAGAGCAGGCGGTGGAATCAACGACACTGTTGGCAAGACACGCTCTGCAAGCTTCGATGAACTGTACGATAAGACAAAGGGATTCGCAGACGAGATGATGTCTCTGGGCGTAACAACCTGCGAGGCAAAGAGCGGCTACGGAATCGACCTCGAATCAGAGGTTAAGCTCCTGGAAGTACTCAAGAAACTCAACGAAGACCACCAGATGGATATCGTATCGACCTTCATGCCAGCCCACGTAGTGCTCGCTGACTGGAAGGGCAGAGAAGACGAATTCATCGACCTCTGCATAAGCGAAATGATGCCATATGTAAAGGAAAGAGGACTCGCTGAGTTCATCGATATCTTTACTGAGGACTCGGTATTCAATGTAGAGCAGAGTCGCAAGTACCTCGAAGCAGCCAAGAAGATGGGCTACGGCCTCAAGATCCACGCAGACGAAATCGAAGCAATCGGCGGAAGCGTGCTCGCAGGCGAAATCGGAGCAACGTCAGCTGAACATCTCATCGTAATCGACGACGCTGGCATGGCTTCCATGTCCAAGGGCGGCACGATTGCAATGTGCCTGCCAGCTACATCTTTCTATCTGAACGCAACCTTTGCTCCAGTTAGAAGAATGATCGATGAGTTCGAGATTCCAGTTGCAATCGCATCTGACTTTAACCCTGGCTCATGTCCATCGCTGAACCTTCAGTTCGTAATGAACCTTGGATACCTCAAGTATCGCATGACTCCAGAGGAAGTTCTCACGGCTGTAACTATCAACCCAGCTTGCGGAATCAACCGCGGAGACAAGGTCGGCACACTCGAAGTCGGCAAACAGGCAGACATGGTAATTTGGAATGCTCCGAACATGGAGATGCTTTGCTATCGCTTTGGTTCGAACCTGGCGGGCAAGGTAATTAAGAAAGGAAATTTAATCTAATGAAATTAGTTGATATGACAGTAAAGACATATTTGGATGTCCTCAAGTCAGACGCACCAGCTCCTGGTGGCGGCAGCGTAAGCGCACTGTCCGCAGCTCAGGGTGCAGCTTTGGTAGCAATGGTTGCTGACCTTACAATCGGTAAGGAAAAGTACGCTGACTACGAGGAAGGCTGCAAGAAGGCTAAGGCTGAGGCAACTGAGCTCTACGGCAAGCTTGTAGAAGCAATCGACAAGGACACAGAGGCGTTCAACCTCGTTTCCGCAGCATTCAAGCTTCCTAAGGACACCGACGAGAACAAGGCAAAGAGAAGCAAGGCAATCGCAGACGCAACACTTGCAGCTACAGAAGTTCCATTCGAGACACTTACGCTTTGCTCCCAGGCTCTGGCAGTTACAGAGACAATCGTTGGTAAGTCCAACCCTAACGCAGCATCCGACCTCGGAGTTGCAGCTCTTAACATCCTCGCAGGCATCAAGGGCGCATGGCTGAACGTTCTCATCAACCTTCCAGGCGTAAAGGACGAGGCAGCCAAGGCTAAGTTCGCAGAAGGCGAGAAGATGGTAGCAGAAGCAGAAGCACTCTCAAAGTCAATCTACGAGAAAGTGCTTGCATCCCTGTAAGAATTATATTTAATAAAAATAAGGAGAAACATAAAATGGCTCAGATTATTGAAAGTATTCCTAATATTTCGGAAGGTAGAAACCAAGAAGTCATCGAGGCTTGCGTTGACCAGATCAGAACTACTCCTGGTTGCACACTCCTCAACTACTCTTCCGACCCTAACCATAACAGAACAGTTATCACATACATCGGCGACGCAAAGGGCGTTGAAGAAGCTAGCGTTAAGCTTGCAAAGAAGGCTGTTGAGCTCATCGACCTGACTCACCACAAGGGCGAGCACCCAAGAATGGGCTGCGTAGACGTTATTCCGTTCGTTCCTATCAAGGACGCAACTAACGAAGAGTGCATCGAGATTTCCAAGATCGTTGGCGAGAGAATCGCAAAGGAAGCTGACCTTCCGGTATTCCTTTATGAGATGTCCGCAACCAAGCCTGCAAGAAAGAACCTTGCAACTATCAGAAAAGGCCAGTTCGAAGGAATGGCAGAGAAGGTTCAGCAGGAAGAGTGGGAGCCAGACTTTGGTGGCAGAAGAATCAACCCAACTGGCGGCGTTGTAGCAGTTGGAGCTAGACCTCCACTAGTTGCATACAACCTCAACCTCAACACTAGCGACGTTCAGATTGCAAAGAACATTGCTAACATCATCAGAGAGAAGGACGGCGGTCTGCGCAACGTCAAGGCTATGGGCTTCATGCTTGAGGACAGAGGAATCGCTCAGGTTTCCATCAACATGACTGACTACAGAGTAACTCCGCTCTACAGAGTAACTGAGCTCGTAAAGGCTGAGGCTAGAAGATACGGCGTTCGCGTAACTGGAACTGAGGTTATCGGACTTTGCCCTATGAAGGCACTCATCGATTCCGCAGAATATTACCTCCAGATTGAAGACTTCGACTTTGATGGTCAGGTTCTGGAAAACTACATCCTGTAAGAACGATTTATCGCGGCCTGCTACGGCAGGCTGCACTTAAATAAGTAAAAAATCGTTTAGGAGCAAGGATATGACAGACAATCGAGAGTTTTCTCCGAACGCGTCACTCACCGAGGAAATCGCGGATGTTGTTCGCGAAAGAATCCTGAAGGGTGAGTACGAAATAGGCGAGAAAATCAAGGAAAATCAAATAGCGACAGAGCTTAGGGTGAGCAGAACTCCTATCAGGGAGGCATTCAAGCTCCTGGAAAACGAAGGTTTGATTGATTACATTCCAAATCGCGGTTGCTTTGCGAAGGGCTTCACCAAGCGTGATGTCGAGGATATATATGCGGTTCGCAGCTCGCTTGAAGAGCTTGCGGTGATGTGGGCGGTCGACAGGATTACGGATGAGGAAATCGCGGCGCTCGAAGAGCAGTGCGACATGATGGAGTTCTACACGAGGAAGCAGGATCACAAGAAGGTCCTCGAGCTGAACTCGGGATTCCACAACGTGATTTACACGTCGGCACGGAGCAGATTCCTCGCGCAGGTTCTGCGTTCGTATAAGGAATACCTCGACAAAAATCGCAAGGCGATGTTCTACGACCAGTCTTATCTCGAGTCGATTCTTGCGGAACATCGCGTGATCTTGAACGCGATAAAGGCGCACGACAAGGCGAAGGCGGTTGAGGCGATGAAGCAACATCTCATCGCATCGCAGCAGAGGGCCGAGCACCTTTGGCATGTAAAGTAAAGAGAATTTTATGAGAAACGATAAGAAACACGGAAGAAAAATTAGTGCGAGAAAAGTTTTGGCGGCGGTTTTTCTTTGCGTGTTTCTTTTTGCGCTCTGGAAGGTCGGGAGCATATTGCTCGAGTATCGGGATATAGATAAGCTGTACGAGGACACGGCGGCCGAGTATACGACGGATGTGATGGATAACCTGGATGAGGCAACGAGCGGGCCGATTGATGTTGATCTCGAATCCCTGCGCGAGGAGAACGATGATGTCATCGGCTGGATCTACATCCCTGACACGAACGTGAACTTCCCGTTGCTTCAGGGCGAGGATAACGAGCAATATCTCTACCAATCTTATGAGAAGGAATATCTGACGGCGGGCAGCATATTCCTCGACTATCGGTGTTCAGACGATTTCTCAGATGGGAACACCGTGATCTACGGGCACAACATGCACAACGGGAGCATGTTCGGGAAGCTGAAGAAATACGCCAGCGAGGATTATCGCGACGCACATCCGTACATATATATAATGAAGGCGGACGGTAGCTGGAATAAGTACGAGATTATTGCGTATTTCGTGGCTGATGTGATGGGACCTGTGTATGAGCTGCCGCTGGCGGCGAGCTCGGCGGCGGACGCCGCGTCTGGCGAGCTCACAGGTGCTTCGGTGACCAGTGAATTCAGAGAGCTCGCGCAGACCATCGCCGACAGCAACGCTTACAGCGGCGATGTCGAGCTCGCGCCAGGCGACAAGCTCATCACGCTCTCAACCTGCACGCAAGACAGCCGCAACGACGCCCGCAACGTACTGATCGCGCGGCTTTTAGCAGAATAGAAAAAGCAAGGAAAAAAGCCTCTCGTGTGAGAGGCCTTTTTCCTGAAAGTGTGTGTGTATTCAATAAAAGAAGGAAAGTTTACTAATTCATATCGAGGGACGCCTATTTTCGGCCCCCATCTTGTATACATTTTAGCACTCCCTTAGCACCTTGTCAACAGATTTTTATAAAAATTTCACAAATCGGATATTTATTTGACTATCCGCTAATCCATGCGAAATTAGTACTGCTGGGACATGAGGAGGTTGATCATTTCGTCTTCGTTCTCCTGGTCGACGTCGTAGACGATTTCGCCGCCGAGGACGGTCATAGATGCGTGGATTCTCTGGACTGTCTTCACGTCGGCTTCTAATGGGTTCTCGTCGAAGATGGCGAAATCGGCGAGCATTCCTGCCTTGATGGCGCCGAGCTCATCTTCCTGGCCGATAATCTTCGCGGCCTGTGTCGTGAGCTCGTCGACGATCTCAGTTGCTGTGCCGATATGACCGTAGATGCTGCGGTCTGCGAGCGCGTTCGTGCCCCAAGTCTTGTATACCATATCTGAATGCTCGCGGAGAGAATGTTCGTCCTCCGAGAGCTCGAAGTCGGATGCGATTACGAACTCGTTCTTATAGCCTTTGCTGCGAACGTGCTCGAGCGTATTGTATGCCATGAGCATATCGTCCTCGCCTATTGCCTCTATGAAGATTCCGAAACTCTTATCGGAAACGTCCTCGCAGATCTTGTCGAGAGATTCTTGCGTGAACGGATGCGGTGAATTCTCGTTATCGAGGTAGAGATAGAGCATATCTGCGTTCAGGATTCCGTTCAGCTCCGTGCAGTTCGTGCGGCGGCTCATGAGCCTGTGCACGAGAACTCTCGGAAGGAGCGGGCGATTGACGAGCATGGAGCCGTAGAAACGCTGGCGAATCTCGCCTTCGTTATACAGGCCCATGAGCGAATCTTGGTATATTCCCTCGAAGTAGTCAGGACTTGCGAGGTTCAAGACGCTCGTGAATCCGCTGTCTGAGAGGGCTTCAATCTCTTCCTTGACCTTTTCTTCCATCTCTTCGAAATCAAACGGAATGAGGAGATTGAGCACGTAGCCAGTCGTAATGGTCTGTACGTATTCTTCCTCCGCCGTTGAAATTACAATCTTGTCGGCTGCTTCGTTCGTCCAGCATTCTACGCAGTTCGCGCAGAGAAGGAGAACCGGGCGGTCTGCGCAGGCTTCGCTGAGTGCGATTGCACTCGGGAGCGGCTCGTAGTCGATCTCGAGCAGAACTTCAGCCTCGGATTCGGTGAGCTCAGCCGCATCTGCCTCGACGAGAGCCTCGCCGTCCTCGCACTCAGCCTCGAGCGCGTCGGCCTCCTCCTCAGCATCCTCGGCTCCGTCGGCCTCCGCTGCCTCGTCGCTCGGCTTCAGGTCGTCCCGATATCCGTATCCAAATATGATTTCCT
>CAVEOR010000037.1:0-5403 GCA_963617285.1 Anaerovoracaceae bacterium
AGACGGGCTACGAGGTCATCATCGACTACTTCGATACGAACGAGGAAATGTACCCGGTTATCAAGAATTCGACGGCCGAGTATGACGTAATCTGCGCGTCTGACTATATGATCGACAAGATGCGGAAAGAAGGCCTGCTGGCGGAGATAAATTTTGATAATATACCGAATATTGAGAATTTGACGGATAATGTCAAGGCGTTCGTCGACGATTTCGACCCTGGGATGAAGCATTCCGTGCCGCATACCTGGGGAACGTATGGCATTATATATAATGTAGATAAAGTTCACGGCGAGATCAACAGCTGGTCGCAGCTGTGGTCGGAGGAGTATGCGGGCGAGGTCATCATGCCGAACTCGATTCGCGAGGCGTTCATGGTTGCAGGCAAGATCCTCGGCTACTCGATGAACACGACGGACGAGGAGGAGATCGCGGAGATTACGGATCTGTTGATCGAGCAAAAGCCGCTCGTTTACAGCTATGCGAACGACAACGCGCGTGACCTGATGATCGGCGATTCGGCGACGCTTTCTGTTATTACCTCGGGCGACGTGCTGTATGCGATGGACGGAAACGACAGGCTCGCTTACGTCGTGCCGGAAGAGGGCTCGGAGGTCTGGACGGACTGCTGGGCGATTCCGACTGCTGCGAAGAACAAGCGCGGTGGCGAGGACTGGATCAACTTCATGCTGCGCGGGGATGTGGCTCGGACGAACTTCGAGTATCTGACTTACGGAATTCCTAATAAGGAGATTCTCGACCTCACGGATAATCCGATTCTGAACCCTTCGGATGAGATCCTGGCGCGCTGCGAGACGCTGGCGAACCTCGGGGCGGAGACAGATGATATGTATAGCAGGTATTGGAAGGCCTTCAAGGCAAGGTAATGTGAAAAATCCCTGAAAAGGGTGGCAAGGCCGACAATTTTATGGTAAAATATATGGGTATTTTTCTGCGCACTTGTGCGGCGGCAGAGAGATACCCATTTTTGCTAAGAATCGTGGGGCGGCAGCCTCAGCAGATTAGAATAAGGAGAAAGTTTAGTGGAAAAAAAGAAAAAGAGAAGGGGTGACCGTCGCGACGGGACTTTGATTCGCGACGTGGATGCGCTGCATTTGATAATGCCGTATCTGTACCCGAACAGGGCGGATAACGAGGCGTTCATCAGCGAGAGAATAGACATGACCCCTATAAATGAGTATATTGCGCGGAAAAACGCAGAGTTGACTGAGAAGCAGGCGACCTGCCTCACGGCAGGCGGGGATCTTGGGCAGGCGGCGAGCCAGGAAATGACTGCGGCAGAGCTCGCTTCGAATGAACCGTATAAGTTCTTCTACATCCTGCTCTCGGCAATCGTCAAGACCGTGACGCTCCGCCCGAAGATGAACCGCTTCATCAAAGGCGGCAGGATGTACCAGAGAGACGACCTGTCGCTTGCCTTCGTTGTTAAGAAGCGATTCACAGACAGCGCGCAGGAAGCCCTCGCCTTCATCAAGTTCGACGAGAACACGACCCTCGACGACGTTAGAATCAGAATCGGCGAGGAGATTCACGCTTGCAGAGGCGAGCGCGGCGACAACTCGACCGACCAGATGGAGCTCATCACCAAGTTACCGAATTTCTTATTGAGATTCGCCATGTGGATCATCCGCAAGTTGGACTACTATGGACGCGTTCCAAACGATTTAATCAAGACCGACCCGAACCACGCATCCGTTTTCATCACGAACCTCGGCTCGATTGGGCTGAAGTCTGGTTACCATCACCTCAGCAACTGGGGGACGAACTCCGTTTTCGTAATCATAGGCGAGAAGAAAATGTCACCGTTTTACGACGAGAACGGCAATGTCACTATGAAGGAGACGATTGATCTGGGCCTGACGCTCGACGAGAGAATCGCCGACGGGTACTACTATTCTAAGACGGTTAAATTGCTCAAGTATTTGCTTGCGCACCCAGAGCTTCTGGAAACACCAGCCAATGAGGAGGTAGACTATGAAAATTGAGATAAATAGTCCGTTTGCACGCGAGGCTAAGCCAACTGAGAAGAAGGCTCAGAAGCCAGCAGCGAAGACGGCAAAGTCGGTCACAGTTAAAACACCGTGGATCAAGAGCCTCGGCAGCACACCGTCGCATCTCGACTACTTCGACGGCTCCATGTACGACAAGGTGGCCATGATTGCTGAGAACTATCCGAACTACATCGCCTACGACTTCCTCGGTGGCAAGGTGAGATACCGCGATTTTATTAGAAAAATCGACGAATGCGCCCGTGCGCTCTCCGCAATCGGTGTCAAGGAAGGCGAAAGCGTTACGATTTGCATGCCGAACGCACCGCAGGCTGTCATCATGTTCTATGCCATCAACAAAATCGGCGCGATTGCGAACATGGTGCATCCGCTCTCCGCAGAAAAGGAAATCGAATTTTGCCTGAGAGAATCGGGAAGCGTAGTTTGCCTTACGCTCGACCAGTTCTACGGCAAATTTGAACATATCCGCGAGCACGTTCCGCTCAGGAGCCTCATTCTCACGAGCATCAAGGACGTTCTCAGCCCGGTCAAGAAAAAGGGCTACTATCTGACTCAGGGACGCAAGATCAAGAAAGTCCCAGAGACCGCAGAAATCGTATGGTGGGAGAAATTCCTCAGGGACGGCGCGAGCTACCACGGTCCGTATCACGCAGTTCGCAAGTCCAAGGATCCGGCGGTTATCCTCTACAGCGGCGGTACGACGGGCAGAATGAAGGGAATCCTCCTTTCGAATCTGAACTTCAACGCACTCTCGCAGCAGATAATCGCGACGAACCCTATGTTCAAGCCAGGCGACAAGATGCTCGCAGTAATGCCGATTTTCCACGGCTTCGGGCTGGGCGTTTGCATACACTCCATGCTAGCAAGCGGCGGCAGATGCCTGCTCATCCCGCGCTTTAGTGCGGACAGCTATGCGAAGTTACTCAAGAAGCATAAGCCTAATTTCATCGCAGGCGTTCCTACATTATATGAGGCGCTCCTCAGAATCAAGACGCTGAAGCACGTGAATCTTTACTATTTGAAGGGCGTTTTCAGCGGCGGCGACTCGCTCTCCGTCGAGCTGAAGAAGAGATTCGACGCATTCCTTGCGGATCACGGCGCTTCTATCAAGGTCAGAGAAGGTTACGGCACGACGGAATGCGTTACGGCAAGCTGTCTGACGCCGACACATAGATTCAAGGAAGGAAGCATAGGCCTTCCATTCCCGGATACGTATTACAAGATTGTCAAGCCGGGCACGCAGGAAGAGGTTCCATACGGCACAGATGGCGAAATCTGCCTCAGCGGACCGACCATGATGATGGAATACATCAACAATCCGGAGGAGACGGCAAACACCCTGCAGCACCACGCAGACGGCCTGACCTGGGTTCACACCGGAGACCTCGGAATGATGGACGACGAAGGATTTATCTACTTCAAGCAGAGAATCAAGAGGATGATCATCACGAGCGGTTACAACGTTTACCCGTCACAGATTGAGAACATCCTCGACGCGCACGAGCTCGTTCACATGAGCTGCGTAATCGGCGTTCCAGACCCGTACAAGATGCAGAAGGTTATCGCGTATGTTGTTCTGAAACCAGGCATTGGCGTATCAGAAGATAGGGCGCGTAAGACTTTGATGATGTATTGCGAGAAGCACGTTGCCAAGTACGCTCTGCCGAAGGAAATCCGCTTCCGCGATGATCTGCCGAAGACACTCGTCGGCAAGGTGGCGTATAGGATTTTGGAACAAGAGGAGAAAAATTCGGCGTCTTAGGACTTTGATAAAACAGGGGGAAAATGGAAAAATGAAAAAAACGAAAAAATTCAAGAAAATGGCGGGTGCGGCTTTGATGAGCCTGGTGCTCGCTGTGACCATGATGGCAAGCCCGATTCAGGCGGATGCCAGCACCAAGGCGTCGCCGTTCACGGGAACTATATACAATCACAACGAGGATTTTGATAATTGCATAATAGTAAACGGCGTTGATGTTTCGACCTACCAGAACACGATTGACTGGGCGAAGGCAAAGGCGGACGGCGTTGATTTTGCTATAATCAGGATTGGCTACCGCGGCTACGGAGCCGAAGGTAACATGGCTGAGGATAACTATTTTGTGAGAAATATCGAGGCAGCAAAGGCAGCTGGCGTAATGGTCGGAGTCTATTTCTTCTCGCAGGCACTGAACACGCTGGAGGCAAGGGCAGAGGCAAAGTACACGCTTAAGCTCCTTGGGGATTACGAGCTCGACCTGCCGATTTTCATGGACTACGAATTTTCACCGGTTTCATCCGGTCGATTCACGAGCGGCACGATTTCCAAGATTACCGCAACTGCAAACGTCAGGGCGTTCTGTGAATACATAGAGGAAAACGGCCACGAGGCTGGGCTCTACGCTAACTTGAACTTCCTGAACAAGACGGTCAATGGCGAGTCGCTTGGCGAGGATTATCCTATTTGGGTGGCGCAATATTACAGCACTTGCAACTACAAGAACGACTATACATATTGGCAATACAGTTCATCTGGCACGGTTGACGGCATCAGCGGCCGCTCTGACGTGAACTTCCGGTATTTGAATAGAGATACAGAGAGAACATCTGAGAATTCCCTTGCAGATGCGAGCGTGACGCTCAGCACAACGCGCTATCCGTATGTTGCTGGCACGGCCTACACGCCGAGTGTCACGGTTTACCACAACGGTGTGCCGCTGATCGAGGGCGTTGACTACAAGGTTAGATACGTCAAAAACGCTCAAGCGGGCACGGCTTACGCGATGGTTATCGGCATGGGCGTGTACACGGATTACAAGCTTGCATCATTTACGATAACGCCGACGAGCGACCTTTCTGGCATCACGATTAAGCAGCCGAAGGACCGCAAGTACACGGGTTCAGTAACCAAGCCAAGCTACATCACGGTGACGGATGCGACGGGTAGCAAGCTCGTCGAAACGCTGGATTACACCTACACGGTTGCAAACGCTGTGAACATCGGCCAGGCAGACCTTATCGTAAACTT
This sequence comes from Anaerovoracaceae bacterium, assembly GCA_963617285.1. Classification (GTDB taxonomy): domain Bacteria; phylum Bacillota; class Clostridia; order Peptostreptococcales; family Anaerovoracaceae; genus CAG-238. Next base: position 5,038 of record CAVEOR010000037.1, read on the forward strand.
CTGTGGCAATTACACGGGCAGCAAAACCGTGAAATACAATATAGTAAAGGCGACGCAGTCCATCACAGTGGCTGACTCGCGCACGACGCTCAAGATGAGCGAAGGTTCATATGAACTCGGGGCAACATTAAAACACGAGGGCGCAGAAATTTCGTATTCTTCCAGCGATACCAGCGTAGCCAAGGTTTCTTCTTCCGGCAAGGTGACCGCAAAGGCAGCGGGAACGACCACGATTACAATCAGTGCCAAGGAGATGGAACACTATAAGTCTGCGAGCAAGACGATTACGCTCACGGTCGAGAATGACATTCCAGAGCCGGTTGACCCGGTCGAACCGGTCGATCCTGTTGAGCCAGACGATCCAGA
>CAVEOR010000037.1:5989-9904 GCA_963617285.1 Anaerovoracaceae bacterium
GCGGCGAGGCGGGCGCGGGTGCGCTCTTCGCCGAGAATCTGCTGAATCTGCCATACGTCTGGCGATTGCTGGCGACCCATGATTGCCACGCGGATTACCGTGCTTACGTGGCCGACATGGCCCTTGTACTGGTCTGGATTTTTCTTGTAATCCTTCGGCTTAGCTGCGTAGCCGAGCTCCGTCGCAATCTCTCTGATCTTATTGAACCAAGTCTCCTGGTCATCCGAATGGTCGTAGGTTTCCAAATACTTGGAAAGAATCTCGGGAACATCCGCGATAGCCTCGGCTGGGAACTCATCCTCGAACTCGAACATGTCGTCGAAGAAATAGCTGATGTTCTTAATCATCTGCCTTGCGTAGATGTGGTCTTTACGAGGATTTCTTTCCTCGTGGCGGCCGATATCGAGAATTGTCTCGAGGTACGCGCGGTCTTCGAATATCGACGCGAGTTCTGGTGCGAATTCCTCGGACCAGCCTTTCAGGAAGTCGTACAGGTCGGCCGCCGAAATCTTCAGCAGAACGTCCTTGCTCACGTCGTTCAATTTGTTCAGGTCGAAGAGCGCACCGGAGTTGCTCATCTTCTCGGTCGTGAACTCGAACTCGTCGATATCAGCATCTGGATTAGCGATTCGCCACTCCTCGAAGTTCGAATTCAGAATCGTCAGCAGGTACTCGCGAACTGCCGCTGGGTGATATCCTTCATTTCTATAGTAGTCGAGCGAAAGCTCTGGGTCTTTTCTCTTGGAAAGCTTGCGCTTGTTGCCGTCCTCGCCGATCTTCATAAGCTGAGCCGTGTGGCAGTAAATCGGCATGTCCCAGCCGAGCTTTTCGAACAGCTCTACGTGAATCGGCAGCGACGGAATCCATTCAGCACCGCGTACTACGTGCGTCGTGCGCATCAGGTGATCGTCCACAACGTGCGCGAAGTGATATGTCGGAATTCCAGTAGCCTTGAGGATTACCGTATCCTGGTCGTTTACCGGCATGTCGAGGGTGCCGCGAATCGCGTCCTCAACCTGGAAGCGCTTGATCTGATCCTCTGGCAGGCTCATGTCGCCGTCGGACTTGAGACGGATAACGTAAGGCTTGCCAGCTGCGAGATTCGCCTCGATTTCTTCCATAGTGAGGTTTCTGCTCGTAGCCCACTTGCCGTAGATGCCAGGGTTTGCCTTCTCGGCTTCCTGTTTTGCGTGGATGTCGGCAATCTCTTCCTCCGTCAGGAAGCAAGGATATGCGTGTCCCTCGGAAACGAGCTTTTTCGCAAAGCATTGGTAGATTTCGCCTCTGTGGCTCTGCGTGTAGTCGCCGTACTCGCCGATATCGCCGGTCATAGTCGCGCCCTCGTCGAAGTTGATTCCGAAGAACTTGAGCGATTTGATGATTACTTCAACCGCGCCTTCGACATAGCGCTTGTCATCGGTATCCTCGATTCTCAGGAAAAACTTGCCGCCAGACTGGTGCGCGAGTCTCTCGTCTACGAATGCGCCGTACAGGTTGCCAAGATGTATGAACCCTGTCGGACTCGGACCGAGCCTCGTGACCTTCGCACCCGCAGGCAAATCGCGCGGCGGATACATTTCCTCGTAGTCCTCTGGGGTTTTCGTGATATGCGGGAATAAGGTTTCCGCTAATTTTTCGTAATCCATATTTATCCTCCATAAAAAACACTAACAACTAATTATATATGCAAATCGCCCAAAATTCAAGCCATATCCGCCAAAACTTAAAATCCGCACATCCAATCAGCACTAGTACACCCAAGCTTACATTAGAAACAGAACCCAGCTTAAGAATTGCTAATAGCTCCTTGCGACTTTCTAATTAAACTCCACTCTCCACACTTCACACTCCACTCTAAAATAAATGCGCCTGCGAGGCTTGATTTTTTGATGCAAAAGGTGGTACAATATGTGGATGGATATAGCCGGTTAGATTGGAGGTCAACATGGCAAGATTATTAAAGAAAATTCCGAAAATCAAGCTCCCGAAGTTCAATATGGACGAAATCGGCGAGCTCGAGGAGCTGCAGCGTGAGTATGCACGCGGTCACCAGGAACTCATCAGGTCATTCATTGAGGGACCGCTTGTGAACAGAGAGTGCTATGCGGGCACGGATTTTAATACAGTAAAAGAAATTTTCGCGAATTCGACGGAGAAGTTTGCAGATAGGCCGTTTATCTTGGAGACTTTCAACAAGAAAAAGGGCTTCGAGACCGTCACGTATGGCGAGTTCCGCGAGGATACGATTAACTTCGGGACGGGCCTCAGCAAGGCGCTGAAGCTCGCGGCGGACGATAAGGTCATCATCATCGGCGAGACGACGTACGAGTGGTATGTGGCTTACACGGCTCTGCTGCTCGGCGCGGGGATTGCTGTGCCGGTGGACAAGGAGTTGCCAGAGAACGAGCTGGAGAATTTGATTCGCCGCTCGGAGGCAAAGGCCATCATCGCTAGCCCGAAGAAAAAGGACATGGCAAAGAAGGCGGCGGCGCATTGCGAATCCGTCCGCTACATGATAGAAATGTACTCGGATGAAGAGGTGACGAGGCTGAAGGAGCACAAATCGCCTAATACCGATTTGTCGATTGTAGGCTTTGATTTTATCGCAGGCGAGGGCGAAGTCTTCACTTCGCTCGGGGACAATAGCCTCATGGAGAGGGAAATCGACCCAGATGCGTTCGCACTGCTCATCTTCACGAGTGGGACGACTTCTGCGGCGAAGGGCGTTATGATTTGCAACCGCAATTTGGCTTCGAATATCAACGGCATTACGCCTTTTGTTAGTCTGACTCCGGACGACAGGCTTTTCTCGGTTCTGCCGCTGCACCACACGTACGAGTCGACGATTGGATTCCTGTACCCGATGGCGGTTGGCGCTTCCATCGCGGTCTGCCAGGGACTCAAGCACCTCGCACCGGACATGCAGGCGACGCAGCCGACGGCGATACTCGCTGTGCCGCTTTTGATAGAGGCTCTCTACAAGAGAATCATGAAGAACATCGACAAGAGCAAGAAGACTTCCACCGTGAAGTCGGTAATGCGCCTGACGAACGGTCTGAAGAACATTGGAATCGACGTGAAGCGTAAGGCTTTCAAGGATATATACGCTGGACTCGGCGGGAACCTCAGAATTATAGTTTCAGCAGCAGCGCCGCTTGACCCGAAGATCGGCAAGTGGTTCGAGGACATTGGAATTACGTTCCTGCAGGGCTACGGCCTCACAGAGACGGCTCCGATTGCTGCGCTTACGCCAGATTTCGATACGAGAGTTGGCTCTGCGGGCAAGGCTGTCCACGGCGACGAGATAAAGATTAGCAATCCGAACGAACGCGGCGAGGGCGAGGTTCTCATCAAGGGTAAGACCGTAATGCTCGGTTATTACGACGACCCTGAGACGACCGCTGAGGTTATGCAGGATGGCTGGTTCAACTCTGGCGATATCGGTTGGCTCGACGAGGACGGGTTCCTGTACATCACTGGCCGCAGCAAGAACGTTATCGTCACCCAGAACGGCAAGAACATCTACCCAGAGGAGATCGAGACTCTGCTCGCGGACGTACCAGAAATCGCTGAATGCATGGTTTACGGCAAGGAAGTCTCTGGCGAGAAGGAGCTCATCATCACGGCTCGCGTCATCCCGAACAGGGAGTTTATCGAAGAGAACTACGGCGAGGGCGAGCCGCTCACGGACGAAGAAATCCATAAGATTATCTGGGCGCAGATCAAGCTCATCAACCGCAAGCTCACGAACTACAAGTGCATCCGCAAGTTAGAACTGAAGGACGACGCCTTCGAAAAGACGAGCACAATGAAGATCAAGCGCTACGCCGAGCTCGCGAAGGACCAGGCATCCGAGCCCGCGGAGAATGGCGCAGAGTAGCCGAACCCGCAGAAGCGGAACCGACCGAGGAATAG
>CAVEOR010000038.1:0-3470 GCA_963617285.1 Anaerovoracaceae bacterium
TCGAATTCGATGGTTCCAGGCGGCTTGCCTGTGCAGTCGTAGATTACGCGGTTGACGTGTTCTACTTCGTTTACTATTCTCGTCGTTACTCTATCGAGGACTTCCCACGGAAGGTGGGCTGCCTCTGCTGTCATGAAGTCGCTCGTGAGAACGGCTCTCAGTGCGATTGCATAATCATATGTACGGAAATCGCCCATTACGCCTACGGATCTCATGTTCGTGAGCGCTGCGAAATACTGGCCGAGCGTTCCCGGCTGTCCGAACTTCGGAATCTTGCCTTCGTTCATGGCTCTGGCGATTTCTTCTCTATAGATATAGTCTGCATCCTGGACGATCTTCACCTTCTCTGGGGTTACATCGCCTATGATTCTGATTCCGAGGCCTGGGCCTGGGAACGGCTGGCGATATACTAGATAATCTGGGATGCCGAGCTCAAGTCCCGCCCTGCGAACTTCGTCCTTGAAGAGCATGCGGAGCGGCTCGATGATTTCCTTGAAGTCTACGTAATCCGGGAGGCCGCCTACGTTGTGGTGGCTCTTGATTACGGCGGACTTGCCGAGTCCCGACTCGATTACGTCTGGGTAGATAGTCCCTTGTACGAGATAGTCTACCGCGCCGATTTTCTTCGCCTCATCCTCGAATACTCTGATGAACTCTTCGCCGATGATCTTTCTCTTGGCTTCCGGCTCTGTAACGCCTGCTAATTTATCGTAAAATCTCTGTCTTGCGTCTACTTTGATGAAGTTAAGGTCGTATGGGCCTTCTGGTCCGAATACCGCTTCTACCTCTTCAGCCTCGTTCTTGCGGAGCAGGCCGTGGTCTACGAATACGCACGTGAGCTGCTTACCTACCGCCTTGGAAAGAAGAACTGCCGCAACTGACGAATCTACGCCGCCTGAGAGTGCGCAGAGAACCTTGCCGTCTCCGATTTTCTCTCTCAGTTCGTTGATCGTCGTCTCTACGAACGAGTCCATCTTCCAGTCGCACTTGCATCCGCAGATGTTTACAACGAAGTTGCGCAGAACCTTGAAGCCCTCAACCGAGTGCATTACCTCTGGGTGGAACTGGGTTGCGTAGAGTTTCCTCTCTGGGTTCTCCATGGCTGCCACCGGGCAGACCGGCGTGTGGGCTGTGATGCTGAAGCCTTCTGGAACCTGCTGGATGTAGTCCGTGTGGCTCATCCACATAATCGTGTGACCCTTGGTCGCGCAGCCCGTCGTCTCTGGACCTCCGAAGCCAAGGCCAGCGAGGATTCCGTTCTGGTTATCTATCTCTACTTCTGTGTGACCGTATTCGCTCGTCGGTGCCGTCGCTACGATTCCTCCGAGCTGGTGTGCTATGAGCTGCGCTCCGTAGCAGATTCCGAGCACTGGGATGCCGAGCTTATATAACTCTGGGTCTGCCTGCGGGGAATCGTCTCCGTATACGCTGTTGGGTCCGCCGGTTAAGATTATGCCTGACGGGTTCATTTGTTTAATTTCTTCTATGGGCATGGTGTAAGGGTGCACCTCGCAATATACGTTGCATTCCCTCACTCTGCGGGCAATCAGCTGATTGTATTGCCCACCGAAGTCCAGGACAATAATGTTTTCTTTCATGTTTCTGTCTATCCTATTTATTTTATTTGATTGCGTTGCCGCTTGCGTCCTTGAGGATTACGTCGTGTGCGCCGCCTTCTACTATGGATGTTGCGGATACGAGCGTGAGTTTCGCCTTCTCTTGCAATTCTTTGATCGTGAGGGCGCCGCAGTTGCACATTGTGGACTTAACCTTGGTCAGCGAGAGGTTTACGTTGTCGTGGAGCGAGCCTGCGTATGGTACGTAGGAGTCTACGCCTTCCTCGAACTTCATGCGTGGGTCGCCGCCCAGGTCGTAGCGCTGCCAGTTGCGTGCGCGGTTGGAGCCTTCGCCCCAGTATTCCTTGACGTAGGAGCCGTTTACATTCAGCTTATTCGTCGGGGACTCGTCGAATCTCGCGAAATATCTACCTAACATGATAAAGTCTGCGCCCATTGCCAGTGCGAGGGTCATGTGGTGGTCGTACACGATTCCGCCGTCCGAGCAAATCGGTACGTAGATGCCTGTCTCTGCGAAGTATTCGTCTCTGGCCTTGGCTACCTCGATAACTGCGGTTGCCTGTCCGCGGCCTATGCCCTTCTGCTCACGTGTGATACAAATCGAGCCACCGCCGATTCCGATCTTAACAAAGTCTGCGCCGTTTTCTGCGAGGTATCTGAAACCCTCGCCATCTACTACGTTGCCTGCGCCGATCTTAACCGTGTCGCCGTATCTTTCTCTAACCCATTTGATGGTATCGAGCTGCCATTCGCTATAGCCCTCGGAGCTGTCTATGCAAAGCACGTCTACGCCTGCGTCTACGAGTGCGGGGATTCTCTCCTCGTAGTCTCTCGTGTTCACGCCTGCGCCTACTACGTATCTCTTATGTTCGTCTAGTAATTCGTTTGGATTGTCCTTGTGGGAATCGTAGTCCTTGCGGAATACGAAGTGTGTGAGACGTTGGTTTTCGTCGATGATCGGCAGGGCGTTCAGCTTGTTGTCCCAGAGTATATCGTTGGCTTCGCTCAGGGAAATGCCAGCCTTGCCGTATACTAATTTCTCGAATGGTGTCATGAACTCGGATATAGGTGTATCTTCGCTCATGCGGCTTACTCTATAGTCGCGGCTCGTTACGAGGCCGAGGATCTTGCCTTCCGGGCTGCCGTCTTCTGTGATGGCGATCGTGCTGTGGCCATTGCGTGCCTTCAGCTCGAGCACGTCGCGGAGCGTCTGGTCCGGTCTGAGGTTGGAGTCGCTGGTTACGAATCCTGCCTTATGGGCCTTAACTCTCCTTACCATTGCTGCCTGGTTCTCTATGGATTGCGAACCGAATATAAAAGAAATTCCACCTTCCTTTGCGAGTGCGATTGCCATCTTATCGTCGGAGACGGCCTGCATTACGGCAGAGACTAATGGAATGTTCATGGTGATCTCAGGCTTCTCGCCCTTCTTAAATTTCGTGATTGGGGTCTCCAGGGATACGTTCTCTACGCGGCATTCCTTGCTGGTGTAGCCTGGGACTAACAGGTATTCGTTAAATGTTCTCGATGGTTCTTCAAAATAAAAAGCCATTTGTTCCTCCTGATTCTGGTGTATGATTCTTGAGTTGAGCTTGCGGGGCTCGCGCGCTCTGCTCGTGTTCTAAAAAAATATTATCTTATATTGTACACCAAACTCGGGGGGAATTCAAGGGGTTTTTGCGCGCGCCTGCGGCGGGCGGCGCTGGGGTTGCGTGGGAGCCGCCCGCCGTGCAGGCAAGCTCGCAAGCCCACGGGCTCAGGCGGCCCAGGAACTCAGGCGGCTTGCGGGCTTGCCTGCGGAAGCGGCACGCAAGGTGCCGCTTCCCAGGCGCGCGCGTCCCAGCGGGACCTCCGCCCAGCGGGCCTATCAGCCTACAGTCCAGCCTGTGCCTT
>CAVEOR010000038.1:3838-9883 GCA_963617285.1 Anaerovoracaceae bacterium
GTGCATATCCGCCGTATGTGTCTACGATAATCTTGCGGCCCGTGAGTCCGGAGTCTCCGTGCGGTCCACCGATAACGAATCTACCAGTTGGGTTAACGAAGTACTTGGTGTCTGCGTCCAGGAGCTCTGCAGGGATGATCGGCTTGATTACGTGCTCGATCAGGTCTTTTTTGATCTGCTCCTGCGTTGCCTCTGGGTCGTGCTGCGTCGAAATCAGGATCGTGTCGATTCTCTTTACTTCGCCGTCGTCGCCGTACTCAACGGTTACCTGAGTCTTGCCGTCCGGTCTGAGGTATGTGAGGGTGCCGTCTTTCCTTACGTCTGTGAGGCGCTTTGCCAATTTGTGAGCGTAGGAAATCGGTGCAGGCATGAGCTCTGGTGTCTCGTCGCATGCGTAGCCGAACATGATGCCCTGGTCGCCAGCGCCTATCGTCTCGATTACATCATCGTCGGAAAGCGTGCCGTCCTTGTACTCGAGGGACTTGTCTACGCCCATAGCGATGTCGCCAGACTGCTCGTCGATTGCCGAGAGCACTGCGCAGGTGTTTCCGTCGAATCCGTATTCGCTTCTGTCATAGCCTATGTCGAGGATGACCTGTCTTACAATCCTCGGGATATCTACATAGCAATTCGTCGAAATTTCGCCCATTACCATCGCATAGCCTGTCGTGCAAGTCGTCTCTGCTGCGACTCTGCCGTTAGGGTCTTTCTCATAGATGGCGTCTAAGATTGCGTCCGAAATCTGGTCGCATAATTTGTCTGGATGTCCTTCTGTAACGGACTCTGAAGTGAATAATCTTTTCATGTTTTGCCTCCTTTAATCTCTTATCCTTATCAATTTTCCTTATTTCTCAAAAGAAAAAGCCTCTCGAAAGAGAGGCTGCGCAATTCTACGTGTTCCTCATCTTTCAGAAATTCAAGTGAATTCTGTAGGATTTAGCACCTTTGTCGCTTTCTCCAAAGCTCCAGGTTGCCGGGCATCATCGGGCCTATTCCCTCAGCCGCTCTTAATAAGGATTTTATTTGGTTTTTCTAATTACATCCTATTATATACCCTTGATTTTTCTTGTCAACCACTTTCAAATAAGTTATACTTTAATTATTACGGAGGAAAATTTATGGACGACAAAATTTTAGATAGCAAAACAGGTGGCGAGTCCATACCGACTGGCGAATTCGCACAGAATCTCCGAGTCCTCGACGGCGGGCTGTCGGGGAACTTCGGCAAGGCTCCGCGCAGGTACATGGGCGCTTGGGTCACGGACACTCGGCTCATGGGAGTCTGCGTGCTGTGCGCGCGGTGGCGCATCAATGCGTCCTACGGCACCATGTACCAAATCCAATATTTCTACATGGATTGGCACGGCGGCGGGCTGGAGCGCTACGAAGGTCTAACCGGCGAGTCGATGGACGCAATCATCGAGGATTCGATAGCAATCGATCAGTCTATGGCCGGCGGGCTCGGCGGCAAGCGGAACAACATCACCGAACGCGAGATGCGCAGGCTCGTGCAGGAGTTCGTGGAATACAATATAGATAGGAAGATTCCGTTGCCAGAGGGCCATGAGCAGTTCGAGTTCTTGCTCTCTCCGCCTTCGGTCATGACGGAAGCCGAGACAAAAAATCTCACGAAGAAAATTTGCTGCAAGCTCCCGAACACATTCTCTATCATAAACTATTTCTTGCTGAGATGCTTCGAGAAGGACTTTGATGGTGCGAAGCTTTTGCTCGGTCAGTATGTGCGGACGAATATCTTCGCTGATATAGCCGCGGGCTCGATTATGAAAAATTCGATCGTGCGCGAACAGGATTCTTCCTACCACAAGACGAACGATGACCCGTTTTTCAACACGTTTAAGACTCGGCGCTCCTATGTGTGCGAGACGCTGGTGCTGACGGATACCGATGAGTATCACCTGCTGAAGACGCGAGTAATCCTAGAAAATCTCAGGGTTGTGGGCTATGAGCGGCTGGACTCTATGGACATTACGCTCTGGGAGGCCGCGACCATGCTCGAGGAGACTGAGTACGTGACGGTTTTCAATGTGGATTGCTCGACGGCGGATTTCGATATGTACACTATGCAGCTGCTCAGTACGGCGATGTATGACGATAATTCGGTTGGGCGCCTGTTCTCGATCTACTATCCGAACAACGATTATATGCAGAAATGCGTATATTATATGCGGGACGACCTGTATGGGCTGTGCTACGTGCTGAAGGATCAAATCCTCGTTTCGTCGACGGAATTGATGAACATCAAGCAGCTCGAGCGGGAGCTTATGGATAGCAAATATCTCGGCTTCTTGCGGCCGGTGACGCGGTTCCAGTTCAATCATTCCATCGTACAAGACTTCATCGATAGCGGGTATGATGATTTCCTGCTGTTCCTGAAGGATATAGGAGCCGGGGAATAGCCCGCCTACGGCGGGTAGGTGTTCCTGCCGCGGCCGCAAGATTCGTGCCAGCGATTTGCGGGTCGCGGGCGCCTCTACATTATGTAAACCTGCGCGGGCAGAAATTGGTAGCGCCCGCGAAAAGTTTTCAACATGGAGCGAAGGCGTTAGTTTCAACATTTGGGGCTTTTATCCACAGGTTGCGAGCGGATTGTATGCAATTTTATCCACTTTTGCATGTGGATAACTTCAGAGCCGATGGATGTTGAAAAATCAATATGTGAACTGTTCTGACGATTTTGTCAAGAGGAAGTTATCCACAGATTTTTGTGCCATTTTTTGGGTTGTTATTTGACACCGCTACAGCGGCATTCAAAGGTGTATAAATATACGCCTTTGAATGCCTCCGAGTGTGGAGTTTGGAGAGTAGAAAGGATATGTTATGAGTACATTAAGATTATATAAGGAGAACGTATATATGCGGGAGGCGGAGGCGACGGTTACCTGCCTACGGCAGGAAGGCGATATGCTCGTGGCGCTCGACCAGACGATATTCTTCCCTGGTGGCGGCGGGCAGAGCTGCGACCTGGGTACAATTGATGGGCTGCCAGTGACCGAGGTGTTCGAAGAGGATGGAGAGGTTTGGCACAGGGTGGCGACAGGCGCTCCTGGTGCTAAGGCCGCGGGCTCGGGTTCCCAAGGCGGCGAAGCTGGTGCCAAGGCCGAAGCCACAGCGGAGTGCTCGCCCGCGCTTCAGGTCGGCCAGTCCGTCCACCTCGAGCTCGACTGGCCGCGGCGCTTCGATAACATGCAGCGGCACTGTGGCGAGCACATACTCACGGGCATATTCTACCGCCAGTGGCACGGCATCAACCGAGGCTTCCACATGGGCGACGATTACATGACCATAGATATAGAGATGGAGCAGAAACTCACCTGGGAGATGTGCATGGAAGCCGAGCGCATGGCAAACGACGTAATATTCGAGAATATGCCGATGATTATCAGGCATTTCGACTCGTTTGCTGAGGCCGACAAGCAGCCTATGAGAAAGAAATTAACTATCGAGGAAGACATCACATTGGTCGGCATCGGCAGTCCGGATTACGACTGGGGCTGCGCGGCGTGCTGCGGCACCCACCCTGCCTCGACCATAGATGTTTCTCTCATCAAGGTATATAAATTTGAGCCGAATAAAGGCATGTACAGAATCTACTTCGAGGCAGGCAGGCGCGCATACGGCAAATACGCCAAGGAGTTCGATGCTCTGAATACGCTCTGCAATCAGCTCTCCGCGGGCACGGACGACGTTGTGGAGAAGTTCGCGACGTTCCGCGAGAAGGATAAAGATGTCCGCGGGCGGCTGCACTTCCTCTCCAAGGAAATCATCAGGCGCGAGGCAGCCGCTATCGCGGCGGAGGCCGCGCCAGCCGCGGCCGTCCGTCGCTACAGCCTCCTCAGCCTCGACGACCTGGTGGCGCTCGCCCGCGAGGTCGGCCCGAGCATCGCTCACATCTACTTCCTCGTTCACGAGCCGACCTCCACAGTAATCCTCGTCTCGAACGGCGACATCGACTGTGGCAAGCTCGTCAAGGAAAACGCGTCCATATACAATGGCAAGGGCGGCGGCAACAAGACCATGGCCCGCGCCATCTTCCCGAAGTCCGAATACATAGACGTTTTCATCGACCTAATCGAAAAGCACCTGCGCTAGCAGGTGCTTTTTTCAATTTTTCTCGGCTCCCCTGCCCTCAGGGAGCTTGCCGTATTTTATACATCTCTCGGCTCCCCTAAAGGGGAGCTGTCAGCCGAAGGCTGACTGAGGGGTCATCCAAGTATCGCCGCGTCGTTCGTGAACGCCTCGCCGCTTGCAACCTCGAACCTCTGAAGCAGGTCTGTGATCGTCAGCGACTTCTTCTCCTCGCCCGAGATATCCAGCACGATTCTGCCAGAATCCATCATGATCAGGCGGTTGCCGTAATCGATGGCGTTCTGCATGTTATGCGTAACCATGAGCGTCGTAATCTTGTGCTCTGCGATAACCTCCTGCGTGAGCCCCAGAACCTTAGCCGATGTACCTGGGTCAAGCGCAGCCGTATGCTCGTCGAGCAGGAGCAGTTCAGGCTTCTGAAGCGTAGCCATCAGAAGAGTCAGCGCCTGTCTCTGTCCGCCGGAAAGCGTTCCGACCTTCGTCTTCATTCTTTCCTCGAGGCCGAGCTTAAGCTTAGCGAGCTCCGTCTTGTAGAACTCCCTCTCGCTGTTGGAAATTCCCCACTTGAGGCCTCTCTTCTTCGTGCGTCTGTACGCCATCGCGAGGTTTTCTTCGACCATCATAGTCGGAGCCGTACCCATCATCGGGTCTTGGAACACGCGGCCGATGTGCTTGGCGCGCTGAACCTCTGTCTGATACGTCAGGTCCTCGTCATTGAGCACGATTCTGCCTGCGTCTGGCCTATGCACGCCCGCAATGAGGTTGAGGAGCGTGGACTTGCCTGCGCCGTTTCCGCCGATAACCGTGATGAAATCGCCGTCATTTATATCCAAATTGAGTCCAGAAAAAATCTTTTTTTCGTTGATAGTGCCCGGATTAAAGGTTTTGCTGATATTTCTCATTTTAAGCATCTAACTCACCTCCCAGGTTTTGCTTGCGGAGTTTTCTCTCTGCCATCTTGCCCTGCAGAACTGGCAGTGCAAGTGCGAATGCTACGATAATAGCTGTGATAATCTTAAGGTCTGTCGCCTTGAGGAACGGGAACGTGAGCGCGCACGCGATTACGCATCTGTAAATTACAGCGCCCGCGATGATGGCGCACATCTTGATACCGAAGTTCATGTCGCGTCTGATGAAGAGCACCTCGCCTATGATAACGGATGCAAGGCCGATAACGATGGTGCCCTGTCCCATTGTAACGAGAGCCGAACCGTAGTCAAGCTGAGAAATCAGGCTTCCAGCAAGCCCAACGAGTGCATTGGAGATGACGAGTCCGAGGATAATCGTAACGTTTGTGTTTACTGCCATCGCACGAGCCATGTTCTGGTTGCTGCCTGTCGCACGTACCGCGCATCCAATTTCAGTTCCGAAGAAATAATAAAGAACGATTACGATTGCCGCGCAGAACACGCATCCAAGGATGATGGAAATCGTATTGCTCGCAGCCCCTGGAATAAGCCCCTGCATGAAGGTCTTGATCGAGTCCTGTTCAAGTGCCACCGTCGCACGGTCGCTCATGATTCTGATGTTCACCGAGTAAAGTGCAATCATCGTGAGAATTCCTGCCAAAATCGCTGGAATCTTAAATATCGTGTGCAGAATTCCCGTGATCAGTCCTGCAATCGCGCCTGCCAGAATCGCAAGGCACATCGCAGCCGGAACTCCGAGCCCCGCATTGATTGCAACTACTGTGGTTGCAGCTCCGAGCGGGAACGTACCTTCAATCGTCAGGTCCGCAATGTCTAGTATTCTAAATGTTATGTATACTCCGATGGTCAGAATCGCCCAGATCAGTCCCTGCGCAACTCCGCTGATTATCGTCGCCGTCGAAATCATTGTTGCCTCCTCCAAATTTTGTTTATCTATTTACATCAACTGGCGGAGCGAACTTTGCTGCCGCCCCGCCTGTCTTCTCATATTATTAAGTCTAGGAAAAAA
>CAVEOR010000039.1:0-2835 GCA_963617285.1 Anaerovoracaceae bacterium
GCGACCTCTACAAGGTAATCCCTGAGATTATCGCTGAGTGGGATAACGCTGAGGCACTTTACGACGCAACTACTAAGTAACGAAACTTCAGATTATATGGAAACGGTCTCTACGAGACCGTTTCTTTTTTCGCCGTTGGCGCAAGGAAGTTTCGATATATTTTCCTCGGCTACGCTCGGAAAATAGAATCTTGGATTTTGAACAAGAAAACGACCCGTTTGGGTCGTTTTTTTATTGCGGGTCGAGGCTGTCGGCGTAGCGGATGGTTTCCATGGCGTCGCTGGCGTATTTGCTTGCGCCGATGCGGTCTGCGTAATCCTGGTTGAGGACGGCACCGCCTACTACGACCTTGCACCATGGTGCCTTTTCGTTCAGAAGCTCGATCGTTTCCTTCATGGCTGGAACAGTCGTCGTCATGAGGGCGCTGAGGCCTGCCGCTGGTGCGTGGTGCTTGATTACCGCATCAAGGATATCCTGCGGTGCGACATCTTTGCCGAGGTCGATTACTTCGAAGCCGTAGTTCTCCAAGAGCAGGCGAACTATGTTCTTGCCGATGTCGTGGATGTCGCCGTGTACAGTTGCGATTACGATAGGGTACTTGCTTGCGGCGGAGTCCGTTGACATGGTTTCTTTGATCTTCTCGAACGAGGCTTTCGCTGCCTCCGCCGCCATCAGGAGCTGCGGCAGGTAGACGCGCTTTTCCTCGAAACCTTTGCCGACTACGTCGAGCGCTGGGATGATTTCGCCTTGGATTATCTCGAGGGGCTCCGTGGTTTCCAGGAGCTGGCTCGTCAGCCCTGCAGCCTGGTCCTTCAGGCCTTTGGCGATTGCGCGCTGCAGGGCTGAGCCGCAGTCGCCGTTCTGGCTTGCTGTGGGGGCGACTGCGGCCGCTGCCCCTGGGGCGGCGGAACCTAATTGACTCGGGCCGCCGCCCGGGGCAGCCGAGCCAGCGCCAGCTGCGCCCGCCGCACCGCCGCCTACCTGGCCACCTGGAGCGGCGGCTGGTGCGGCCTCAGGCAGCGAGCTCGCAAACTCGATATAGTCGCTGCAATTCTCGTCCATCTGATGTAGTGCGCGGAAAGCATAGTACGACTTCATCATATCCTGTGCATAAGGATTCATGATTGCAGCCGACAGCCCATTCTCCAGCGCGCATGTATAGAACGCTGCATTGATTGCGTCGCGCTTCGGAAGTCCAAATGAAACGTTGGATACTCCGAGCGACGTGTGGCAGCCGAGCTCTTCCTTGATAATTCTGAGTGCTTTCAGCGTTTCCATAGGTGCTGTCGGCTCGGCGCTTACCGTCATAGTCAGCGTATCGAAAATAATATCTTTCTTATCTATTCCGTATTCTGCGGCGCAAGCGAGGATTTTCTTTGCGATTTCCACGCGACCTTCAGCGGTCTTAGGAATACCGTCGTCGTCGAGGGTGAGGGCAACGACAAGTCCGCCGTATTTCTGCACGAGAGGGAAGATAGTCCTCATGGATTCTTCCTTGCCGTTTACGGAATTTATCATTGCCTTGCCGTTGTATGTGCGCAGAGCCGCTTCCATTGCAACGGTATCCGATGTGTCTATCTGAAGTGGCAGGTTGATGACCGCCTGGAGTTCTTCAACAGCTTCCTTGAGCATAGCTGGTTCGTCGATTTCTGGGAGACCGACATTGACATCCAAGATGTGAACTCCGCACTCTTCCTGCTTGATGCCTTCTTGCAGGATGTAGCCCATGTCGTGCTCTTTGAGCGCCTGCTTGAAGCGCTTCTTGCCCGTAGGATTGATGCGTTCGCCTATGAGAAGCGATTGCTTATCAAATTTGACTGCGTGTGTGTACGACGAAACGCAGGTGATGTTCTTATCTGTGAGTGGAACTGGCGACAAGCTACTGGAAGCACTGACGATTGCCTTGATGTACTCTGGTGTTGTGCCGCAGCAGCCGCCAGCGATGCGAACGCCTTGGCTGATATAGCCAGCCATGTCTGCCGCGAACTCATCTGGCAAGGTCGAGTAGACCGCTTTGCCATCGACTTCCGAAGGAAGACCCGCGTTCGGCTTGAGAAGTACTGGAATCGAGGCATTTTCGAGGAGCTCAGCTACAACGCCTGCCATCTGCTTCGGCTCTAGTGAGCAGTTTGCACCGATGGCATCAGCCCTCATGCCTTCTACCATCGCGACCATCGCAGCAGGGGAAGCACCGGTCATCAGCTTGCCATCCTCGCCATAAGCGTTGGACACGAAAACTGGCAAGTCGGAGTTTTCCTTGGCTGCGAGCAGTGCCGCCTTGGTCTCGTAGCTGTCGTTCATAGTTTCTATGTATATGAGGTCTACGCCGTTTGCAACGCCTAAGCTTACGACCTCAGCGAAGAGGTCAACCGCATCCTCGAATGCTAGGTCGCCATATGGCTTTAGAAGCTTGCCGCATGGACCGATGTCGAGTGCGACGAACTTCTCCTGCGGTGCGTTTGCGCTATCACGGGCAGCCTTTGTGTTCGCAACGGCTGCAGCGATGATTTCTGTCAGTTCCTCATGCGAGAACTTGAGTCCGTTCGCCCCGAATGTGTTAGTCGAAACGACATTGCTGCCAGCCTCGTAATACTGCCTCTGGAACTTCTGAATTACCTCTGGGTGGCTAAGGTTCCAACGCTCAGGATATTCGCCAGGCACAAGTCCCGCATCCTGCAGCAGCGTTCCCATGCCGCCGTCGAGATAAAGTACGTGGTCCTTCATATATTCTAAAATGTTCATAAGATTCTCCTTATATCAATGTATATTTTTCAGTCCCCTAAAATCAAATTTTTCGGAACAGGCAATCGAGCTTGTCGCAAGTCAAACAATTAC
>CAVEOR010000039.1:3349-9864 GCA_963617285.1 Anaerovoracaceae bacterium
GAGGCATTCGTCCAGCAAAGTATTTATTTTTTCGTCATCGCTACCGCCGCTATCGCACCGCATGTATCGCAGGATTTCTCGTCTGTTCAATGCGGGCGCAGGGTAGGACTTTACGTGAATAATCTGATTCATTTCTACATTATTATATATCGCGTTTCGAAATTTATTTTCCTAATATATCCGAAAGGTTCTCCTGAATCTTCTGTGCGACATCCGGCTTGTTCATCGAGTAAACGTGCACATTCGTGATGTTGTTCGCAAATAGGTCGATAATCTGATCCGTCGCATAGGCAATTCCCGCCTGCTTCATAGCCGCTGGGTCGCTGCCGAACTTGTCGACGAGGCTCTTGAAACGCTGAGGCACATGCGAGCCTGAGAGCTTGAGCGAGCGATCAATCTGATTGGCGTTCGTGATCGGCATGATGCCAGCAACTACTGGAACCGTGATGCCAGCCTCGCGGATTTTATACAGGAAATTATACAAAAGGTTGTTGTCGAAGAACATCTGCGTGGTCAGGAACTCGCAGCCCGCATCGACTTTTTCCTTGAGGTAGCGGATGTCCTCCTTTTGGTTGAAGCTCTCTGGGTGTTTCTCCGGATAGCAAGCACCACCGATGCAAAAGCCCGCATCGTATTCCTTCAGCTCGCGAACGAGGTCGATGGCGTGGTGGTATGCCCATCTCTCTTGATGTGATATGTCCATGCCCTCTGGGATGTCACCGCGGAGAGCCATGATATTTTCAATGCCTGCAGCCTTGATTTCTTCAATCTTCTGGTGAACTATCTCCTTGCTTGAGGAAACGCAGGTTAGATGAGCGAGAGTCGGAACTCCGTAGATGTCCTTGATGCTCTGTGCAATCTCGAGCGTGTATCTGCTCGTGCCGCCGCCTGCTCCGTATGTTACGCTGACGAAAGACGGCTTCAGCTTGGCAATTTCCGTCACCGCTGCCTTGACGCTATCGAAAGCCATGTCCTGCTTCGGCGGGAACACCTCAAACGAAAGCGACAGCCTCTCATCCAGCAATTTATCAATTAACTTCATTATATATATCCTCCAAATTTATCTCTGAATGTCACGCCATAGAGAAGGCGGTGACACATCATGTCTAATTTTACTACGCCTCCTGCCATTTCGCAACCGAATGCCGCAAATTTCGCACATTTTCCGAGCGAAAATCAAGCCGATTTGCATAAAAAAGGAGCAAACTTTGGACGAAATCGCACAAAAAAGGAGCCGAACTTTGAAATTCGCTCTGTATTTGTCCTGTAACTCCAAAATATTGACTAAAAATTGTGAAAAAAGAACAAAAAATCCTTGACAATAACCGCCTGCTGAATTATACTTTCCCTTGTCATGATTTGTGTATGGAAATGAGGGAAAGACTTTGAATAAGGCAACATTAAAATTTTCATTTATACGGTCGCTGCCGGTTATGGCAGGGTATCTGGTGCTGGGAAGCGGATTCGGTATTTTGATGGCCGATAAGGGCTATTCGTTTTGGTGGCCGGCTTTGATGAGCATTGTTGTGTATGCGGGGTCGCTACAGTATGTGGGAGTCAATCTCCTGGCAAGTATGGCGTCGCCGATTTCTACGGCACTTATGACTATAATGGTTAATGCTAGGCATATTTTCTACGGAATCTCCATGCTTGAGAAATACAAGGCGATGGACAAGGGAAAGATATATTCTATATTTGCACTGACGGATGAGACGTATTCGCTCGTTTGCAGCACTCAGATTCCAGAAGGTGTTGATGAACACGGATATTACCTCTGCCTCTCACTGATGAATCAAAGCTATTGGGTTCTTGGAAGCCTCATCGGCGGACTGCTTGGAAATTACCTTAACTTCAATACTGACGGAATTGACTTTTCGATGACGGCGCTGTTCATCATCATGTTCGTGGAGCAGTGGGAGAGTGCAAAGACCCATGCACCAGCGCTTTGCGGACTGTTTGCGACGCTTGTGTGCTTATTGATTTTTGGCTCGGACTACTTCTTGATTCCGTCGATGCTTTTGATTGCTATAATTCTGATGTCGTTTAAGAAGCAAATAGAAGGCAAAACCGCGGAAAATGCAGAGGCTAATAACTGCGCGGAAAATGCTGAATTTGTGGAGGCCGTGAAGACGGGAAAGGAGGAATGTACAAATGATTAGTGCAAGTTATTCACTTTTGCTGATTGCCATAATGGCGGCGGGCACAATCCTTCTGAGATTCCTTCCGTTTGCGGTTTTCTCAAAGGGTGCACCGAAGATAGTAATGTACCTGGGAGATGTACTTCCGTATGCGATGATTGCAATGCTTGTGGTCTACTGCCTCAAGGGGACTGATTTCCTCACAGGTACCCACGGCATTCCGGAGATCGTTTCCGTTCTGCTTGTAGTGGGAGTTCACAAATGGAAGCACAATATGATCCTGTCAATCCTACTCGGCACGATTTGCTACATGATCCTGATTCGGGTGATGGGGTGACGGCTGATTGCCACCATTTAGGCAGGGTCGCTTTCAAAATGTAAAAAACCTATGACGAATTCGCCATAGGTTTTTCTATATTAGTGGTTGAGCTTGCCGTTGATAATCATCCGTGCAATCTTCTCTGTGCAATATGCAACTACGGAAGCACAGTGGAATGTGCCGTTGTGTTCTCTATAGCCCGCATAACCTTCTGGTGTGTTCCAGTCGTAAGGAGCACCGAGGTTGTGAGTCAAAACCTCCGAGCAAAGGATACCGTCGTATTTTTCCTTGAACTCGGCGATGAGGTCGCGAACCATTCTATGGCAATCCTCGTAGTCGCCATCGAGGTCGTCGATAGGTCTGCCGTAGCACATGCTCATAGCCCATGCAGCAGCGTTGAGAGCACCGCAAGTTCCGAGGAGCGAGCAGCCGCAACCGCCAGCGATACCGAAGCAGCCCTGAAGCATATCCTTGGTGATTCCGAAATCTGGGAATGCCGAGTAGATGCCGTTCAGCGTGCTCTGGATGCAGTTACCGTGGTCAAATTCGGTCTGGAATGCCACTCCGATAGCCTTCTTAACGAGAGTTTCCTGTTCGTCTTTTGTCAATAAAGTATAATCTTGCATAATTTCGCCTTCTTTCATACATAATTTAGGTACATTTTAGTTTATCTTTTCACAAAAAACAAGCAAATAAGAAAAATAACAATATAATTAGCAAACAGGTTCATTGTAAAAGAATCTTCAAAATGTTAATATCAGTGTATGACATATCAAGACAGTTCGAAATGACTCGAAAAAGTAAAATGAAAAAATATAAGCGAAAGCTAATTTGCGAGGAGGAAATGGCATGAAAGTACTAGTAATTGGCGGCAGCGCAGGTGGCGCATCCACAGCGGCGAGAGTTCGCAGACTCAACGAAGAAGCAGAGATTAAGATTTTTGAGAAGGGCAGAGATGTATCATTCTCCAACTGCTCGCTCCCATATTATACGGGCGGAATCATCGGCTCAAGCAAAGCACTCATCATGATGAGCCCGCAGGAATTCAAGAGCAAACACAATATCGACGTGTTCACACGCACGGAGGTTACAGCAATAGATAAAGACGCGAAGACCGTCACGGTCAAGAACCTCGAAACGGGAGAGGAACGCGTAGAGGCATACGACAAGCTCGTCCTTTCTACGGGCACTGCTCCGGTTCTCCCGAAGAGCATCAAAGGAATCGACGCACCACACGTTTTCACGGTTAGAGACGTTACGGATGTGGAGAAGTTAGAAGCCAAGCTCAGCGAGGCGGGCGCAGACGATGTGGCAGTAGTCGGTGGAGGATTCATCGGTGTGGAAGTCGCAGAGAACCTCAAGACCAAGGGCAAGAACGTTACCCTCATCGAAGGCATGGATCAGATTCTCGCACCTTACGACTACGACATGGTACAGGTGCTCCACAAGGAGCTTGACGACAACGGCGTTAACCTGATCGTATCCGCCAATGTTACTGAGATTGGAGAGAACGAAGTTAAGGCGATCAAGGACGGCAAGGAATTCGCAGTTCCTGCTCAGGTCGTAATCATGTCTATCGGTGCTCGTCCTCAGACGGAGCTTGCGGTCAAGGCAGGTCTGGCTATCGGAGAGACAGGTGGAATCAAGGTTGACAGTTTCTATAGAACTAGCGACGCAGACATCTATGCGGTGGGCGACGCGATTGAGTCATATAATGCAATTTCAGGTAAGACGGGCAGAATCGCCCTCGCCGGTCCGACTCAGAGACAGGCAAGAGCAGCGGCTGATCACATCTGCGGAATCGAGAGCCCTAACAAGGGATTCATCGGCTCCTCCTGCATCAAGGTCTTCAACCAGAATGCGGCTTGCACAGGCCTCAATGAGAAGGCGGCGAAAGCACTCGGCTACAACTACGATTCCGTGCTGATTTTCCCATCGGACAAGGTTGGAATCATGCCAGGTTCTCACTACATGGTATTCAAGCTCGTGTTCGAGGTTCCGAGCGGCAAAATCCTCGGTGCGCAGGCTATCGGCAAGGGCGAGTGCGACAAGAGAGTTGACGTTATCGCAACGCTCATTACCATGGGCGGAACCCTTGAGGATTTGAAGGACCTGGAGCTTTGCTACGCTCCGCCATATTCAACGGCTAAGGATGTTGTAAACATGGCGGCACTGGTTGCGCTCAATGTCTTGAACGGCAGAATCAAACAGGTTCACGTGAGCGAGGTTAGAAAGTTAGTAGAAGAAGGGGCGTATATCGTAGACGTTAGAAGCGAAGGCGAATATGCGGCTGGCCACCTGAAGAATTCTCATCTCATTCCGCTTCCGCAGCTCAGGGAGAGAATGAGCGAGATCCCAAGGGATGTTCCGGTTTACCTTCACTGCAGATCCAGCCAGCGTTCCTACTACGCTAACTGCACGCTAATCGAAAACGGCTACACGAACGTGCACAACATCAGCGGTTCGTTCCTCGGCATCAGCCTCTACGAGTACTTCAACGATAAGACTCAAGGCAGAGAGCCGATAGTGACCGAGTACAACTTCAGATAGTCAAAAAACCCCAGAACGATCGATTCTGGGGTTTCATTATAGTTGCTACAGCCGCAGGTGGATGGTTACACCCTCGCGAGAAGCTGCGGCCTCGACGGCATCCGAGTTAGGACCCGTGAAGAGCTCCCTAAGAGCCTTCTTGAGCTCGTCCCAGCTGTCGGCCGTGAGCGTGACGGACATCGGAAGCTTGCTTGGGATGGCCTCGCTGAGCTCCTTGGCACAGAGCTCGGCAACCTCGCTGGCCGCAATGTATGTGAGCTTCGGCTGCCGAATCTCGCTGAGAACCCTCGGTGCGAAGATCTTGCGGTGCTCGGCCGGTGTATTTTTGAACCACTTCTCGAAGTACTTTTCGTAGTAGGCGGTGGTGGAGAAGCCAACATCGCGGGCAATCTGGCTGACCTTCTTCTTCGTGTCCAGAAGCTGAATCTCCGACCACTCGACGCGGGCGAAGCACAGGAACTCGCGGAAGTTCATGCCCGTGCAATTTTTGATGATGTGCGAGATATAGAATGTACT
The DNA here is from genome assembly GCA_963617285.1 of Anaerovoracaceae bacterium. Classification (GTDB taxonomy): domain Bacteria; phylum Bacillota; class Clostridia; order Peptostreptococcales; family Anaerovoracaceae; genus CAG-238. The sequence goes on from CAVEOR010000039.1 coordinate 8,873, forward strand.
GAGGTGCTCGAAATTGCTCAGATCCTCGAGGGTCAGTTTTTCCTGGTAATGCTGATATATGTACGTAATAATTCGACTGATTCTTTCAATCGAAATCTGGTTTGCACCCTCGAAGTTGACAACCACATCGTCCTCAAATGCGAACAGGTTGAAATATTTATCGATAAAGCTTATGATGTCGCACACGAGGTCGGTGCAGCGTTTCTTGTAATCGAAGCTTTTCTCGCAATACTCGGAAACCAGGCGGGAGAGAAGCTCGCGGAGGTGGGCATGGCGCCTATCGTTATCCTTATACGTGTAGGTCCTGTAGCACGCCTCGCTCAGCCTTGGGAAATGCTTGGAGAAATACTTCGTGCTAATCTGAATGAGGGCACATACATTTTCCTTCCCCTCGGAGGTCAGGTAGTGAACCTCGTGCCCAGCATTGGTGAACACATCACCCTCCTTCAAATCATAGAAGCAATAGCCGTTCTTGAGCTTAACTTCACCCGACAAGACGTAGATGAATTCAATGTCCTGGTGGTAGTGCAGAGGGTATTCGTCAATCGACGCAATCGTGATGTTAATCGGAAAATCATCTTGATAAATAACTTTCTCAAATAGCATATTCTCGTCCTTTCTCAATCCACACGAAATCCTGCTTATATTACTTGTATTATACCATATTTCACCATGAAAATAAAGAGCGAAGTTTGTAATAATCGATTTTTAGAACAAGATAATTAAATTTTTTGAGCAACCCAGTGCTTGAATTGAATTTCGGAAATCGTTAGAATGGTAACGTAATAAGTTAAGAACGGCTGTGAGCATAGCAGAAATACGGCAACACCCGCAGCCGAAAACAAGATATGAAAAATGAACGCCCGCGAAGGGCGAGGACGAGGAGGACAACATGGGAGACAAAAGAGTTTGCGTTATCACAGGAGCAACAGGTGGCATCGGCAAGGAAGTAGTAAAGAAGTACTACAAGAATGATTACGACGTAGTAATGC
>CAVEOR010000040.1:0-3974 GCA_963617285.1 Anaerovoracaceae bacterium
GCGAGGTTGCATCCATGCTCCTCAGAACGGGCAAGAAGGTAATCCTCGTAGTCAACAAAATAGATGCGCCGTGGAATCTTCCTGATGATTTCTACGATTTCTATGAGCTGGGGCTCGGCGAGCCTATTCCGATTTCCGCTGCGAACATGCTGAACTTCGGTGATGTGCTCGACGAGATTGTCGAGAGCTTCCCTGACGAGGATTACGACGACGACGAGGAAGTGACGAAGATCGCGGTTATCGGCAAGCCGAATGTCGGCAAGTCTTCGCTCATCAACTGCTTGCTCGGCGAGAAGCGCGTTATCGTTTCGCCAATCGCGGGCACGACTCGCGACTCGATCGACACGCCTTTCGAGAAAGATGGCAAGAAATATATTTTGATAGATACGGCTGGAATCCGTCGCAAATCAAAGGTTAACGAGGATATCGAGCGTTACAGCGTGGTACGTGCTGTTGCATCCATCGAGCGCTGCGACGTATGTCTTCTCATGATCGACGCGGCCGAAGGACTGACCGACCAGGACAAGAAGATCGCTGGCGTTGCGCACGAGGCGGGCAAGGGTATCGTTATCGTTGTCAACAAATGGGATTTGATAGACAAGGAAACGAACACCATGCGCGATTTCAAGCGTCTAATCGAGGCTGACATGCAGTTCATGTCCTATGCGCCTTCCGTTTTTATTTCGGTTAAGGACAAGCAGAGGGTGAACCAGGTCATTGAGATGGCGGATTATGTTTCCGAGAAGCGGGCGCTGCGCGTGCCGACCGGACAGCTGAACAGCCTCATCCAGGATGCGGTCATGATGAAGCAGCCGCCTTCGGACAAAGGCCACAGGCTGAAGATTTACTATGCGACGCAGGTTGGCGTGAAGCCGCCTCTGTTCAGTTTCCAGATAAACAAGCGCGACCTGATGCATTTCTCGTATGCTAGATACCTTGAAAATCGCATCAGAGAGGGCTTCGGATTCGAGGGAACTTCGATCAAATTCGTATTTAGAGAAAAGGGTGAAAGAGTAGAATAATGGACACTATCGGACTTATTTCTAGCTATTACACGACGCAGGCTTGGGTGATGGTGGTAATCGCATACTTAATCGGGACTATCTCGCCGGCGATTATCCTCGGCAAAATCATGGGCGTCGATATCAAGAAAGAAGGCAGCGGAAACGCTGGGACGACGAATGTGCTCAGGGTACTCGGCAAGAAAGCAGCGCTGATTACCTTGGTTGTGGACATTTGCAAGGGAATCCTGGCGGTGGAGCTCGGATTGCATTTGATGACCTACAAGGTGGCCGTCCTGTGTGCCCTTGCTGTGTTCTGCGGGCACATCTGGCCTTGCTTCTTCGGGTTCAAAGGCGGCAAGGGCGTTGCGACGGCCTTCGGGGCAATCCTCGCGATCAACTGGATCCTTGGGCTCTCGGCACTGGCAATCACAGCTATCGTGCTTCTCATAAGCAAGAGAATGTCGGCGGGCTCGATTGCGGGAGCTGTAACGTTCCCGATTCTGTGCTACTTCCTGGAGCCGGGGTTCTTCTGGATTGGGCTTGTGATGGCGCTGATCGTGCTTAAGAAGCATAAGGATAATATCATACGGTTGTTCAAAGGTGAGGAACCAATTATGGGAATCTTCAAATCAAAGGATGAAAACAATGGTGGAGAGTAATAAAAAAATTGCGGTGATTGGTGCGGGGAGTTTCGGTACTGCTCTGGCTATGACGCTGGCGGGCAAGGGCCACGACGTTACCATGTGGGCACGGCGTGCTGATCAGATTGCGGAGATGCGCGATAATAGAACGAACGAGCGTTATCTGCCTGGCGTTACACTGCCTGAGACAATTGAATATACTTGCGACATTGCGGATGCGGCAAGCGGCAATGACATTCTGCTCTTTGCGGTTCCTGCGCAGAAGTTCCGCGAGGTTTTTGCGGAGGCTATGAAGCACGCGGATGCAGGCGTTCCAGTTGTGAACGTAGCAAAGGGTATCGAGAAGGGCTCGCTCATGAGGCTTTCCGAGGTTGCCGAGGAGATAGCACCTGGATGCAATTACATTGCGCTTTCGGGACCGTCCCACGCCGAGGAAGTAGCTCGGAATCTTCCGACGACGGTCGTTGTGGCGGCGAAGAATCACGATATCGCAGTTGAAATTCAGGAGATTTTCAGCACGGACAGATTCCGCGTATATACCAATGAGGATTTGATCGGGGTTGAGCTCGGCGGTGCGCTGAAGAACATCATCGCCCTCGGAGCTGGCATCTCGGATGGTCTCAAGTTCGGTGACAACGCCAAGGCTGCGATGATGACCCGCGGTATCACAGAGATGACGAGGCTCGGCCTTGCCCTCGGTGCGAAGAAGGAGACATTCTCGGGACTTGCTGGAATCGGCGACCTGATAGTTACATGCACGAGTATGCATTCGCGTAACAGACGCTGCGGCATTTTGATTGGCGAGGGACTTTCGGTGCCAGATGCTGTGGAGAAGGTCGGCATGGTTGTCGAGGGGCTTTCGACGGCGGAGGCTGCCTACATGCTCGCTGAGCGGCAGGGGGTTGAGATGCCAATCACGGCGTGTCTCTACCACATGATTCACGGCGACTTGAGCGCGAGCGAGGCTGTGGAGACTTTGATGGGTCGGAAGAAAAAAAACGAGATGCACATCTAAAGCAGAGAACTGTGAAATCGGAATTCTGCGAGATGGCGGAAGTCTGTGGGGTCGGAAATTTTTATCGAAAATAAATAATATAAGGAAGAGAAATATTTTGTTGGAAAATATAAGTGAGAAGAAAACATTTCATATAACGACGTTTGGATGCCAGATGAACGAGCACGATTCGGAGACGCTGGCGGGGATGCTGATTGAGAGAGGCTACGAGGAAGTGGCCGAGCGAAAGGACGCGAACGTTGTAATTATCAACACTTGCAGCATCAGAGAGAATGCGGACAAGAGGTTTTTCGGGACGCTGGGGCAGCTCAAGCGCAGGAAGACCGAACAGAAGGAGAGCTTCACGGTTTGCGTTTGCGGTTGCATGATGCAGCAGCAGCACGTGATAGACACGATCAAGGCGAAGTACCCGTGGGTCGACGTGATTTTCGGGACGAACAACCTTCACCGTTTGCCGGATTTGCTGGACAATCTCTATCACGAGAAGCAGAAGCAGCTGGAAATCTGGGAGAACGGCGGCGAAATCGTCGAGGGGCTTGCCTGCGAGAGGCTGTTTAAGCACAAGGCTTTTGTCAACATCATGTATGGATGCAATAATTTTTGTACATATTGTATAGTGCCTTACACGAGGGGTCGCGAGAGGAGCCGTGCGCCTGAGGATATCGTGCGCGAGGTGAAGGATTTGGCGGCGGATGGCGTTCGCGAAATCACGCTTCTGGGGCAGAATGTCAACTCGTACAAGGGCGTGAGCAAGGTGAGCGGCGAGACGATGGACTTCACGGATCTCATCTACCAGCTTAATGATGTCGAGGGGATTGAAAGAATCAGGTTCATGACCAGCCACCCGAAGGATATTTCCGATAAGCTGATTGCGGCTTACGGCGAGTGCGAGAAGCTTTGTCATTACATTCATCTGCCGGTTCAGGCGGGCTCGAGCAAGGTTCTGAAGGAGATGAACCGTCGCTATACGAGAGAAAAATACCTAGAAATCGTGAGAAAACTCAGGGCGGTTGACCCTGATATTGCGATTTCGACGGATATAATAGTAGGTTTCCCTGGGGAGACCGAGGAGGAGTTCGAGGAGACGCTGTCGCTTTGCGAAGAAGTCCGCTACGACTCGGCGTTTACGTTCCTTTATTCGATTAGAAAGGGAACGCCTGCGGAGAAGTACGAGAATCAGATTCCTGAAGAGGTCAAGCACGAGCGTTTCAATCGCCTCGTCGACGTGATCAACAGGATTTCGGCGGAGAAGAACGCGGAGTACGTCGGCAGGGTTGAGAAGGTTCTGGTCGACGGGCCGTCGAAGCGGAATTC
>CAVEOR010000040.1:4188-9788 GCA_963617285.1 Anaerovoracaceae bacterium
TTGGGGAGGAGCCTTGGGACGCTCCTCGGGAGAATTCTTTGGGGAGGAGCTTTGGGACGCCCAAAATTTGGAGAATATAGTAGAAATTAGAACTAAAGAAAGGCAGGGATTTGCTACATGATGGCACCTGTATTTAGCCTCTCTGATACCGTTTGGTACATAGCGGCGATTTACATCTTAAATATGTTGTTCATCCTAGCGGTTATCTTCGCCGAGCGCAAAAGCCCGTCGGCAACGCTGGCGTGGATACTCGTGCTGGCGTTCATCCCGATTGTCGGCTTCATCTTCTATGTCGTGTTCAACCAGAACTTCTCCAGGAGCAAGATTAACAAGCTCACGGACAAGGAAGAATACGTCGCCAGCAACGCCCTCAAACAGCAAATTGAGGACCTGGACGATGACAAAATTGAATTAAATTTTCGCGAGACGAAGAACTGGAAGCACCTCATCAAGCTGAACCAGGTCTACGGGCATTCATATTACACGCAGAACAACAATGTCGAGCTCATTACGGACGGCAACGACCTCACGGCTCGAATGATAGAAGACATCAGACGTGCCAAGAACTTCGTGCATGTCGAGTACTTCATCGTCAAGAACGATGCAATAGGGATTGCGTTGATAGACCTGCTCACGCAGAAGGCGAGGGAGGGGCTGGAGGTAAGATTGCTCCTCGATGCCCTCGGAAGCAGGAAAATTAGTCGCTTCGTGCTTTCGGATTATCTGAAGGCCGGCGGCAAGGTTGGCTATTTCTTCAAGCCCAAGCTTGCATTCATCGCACCGAAGCTAAATTACAGAAACCATCGCAAAATCGTCGTGATAGATGGCGAAATCGGCTACACAGGCGGCTACAACGTTGCCCGCGAATATGTAGGAAGGAAAAAACGATTTGGCTATTGGCGTGACACACATGTCAGAATCACAGGCGGCGCAGTCGCAGACCTGAACACGAGATTCGTGCTCGATTGGCGATTCACGACCCACGAAGAAATCGGTTTTTTCCAACCGTATTTTATGGGGTGGGGGAGCGGAGAAGCTGGCCAGAGCGGTGTGCAGATCGTTTCTTGTGGGCCGGAATCTCCTTCCGAGGAAGTCAAACGCGCGATGATGAGGATGATTACGTATGCCGAGAAGCGGGTTTGGCTTCAGACGCCGTACTTCGTGCCGGACGCCGCCATATTCGAGTCGCTTAAGATGGCGGCGCAGTCGGGTGTGGATGTTAGGGTTATGATTCCGTGCAAGCCGGACCACATCTTCGTTTACTGGGCTACGTATTCGTATGTTGGAGAGCTGCTCCGATCGGGCGGGCGGGCGTTCATCTATGACAATGGATTCCTGCATGCCAAGACCCTCGTCGTTGATGGCGAGGTCGGAACGGTCGGCTCGACGAACTTTGATAATAGAAGCTTCAGGCTGAACTTCGAGACCAACGCCTTCGTGTTTGACCCGAAATTCGCCAAGGAAATGGAGAGTGCTTTCGAGTTTGACCTCGAGGTAAATGGCCACGAGCTTACATATGAGGATTACCTCAAGCGCGGCCCGATTATCAAATTCAAAGAAGCGATTTCAAGACTTTTGTCGGATATCCTGTAGGGAAGATAAAACAATATTCTTATTTGGAGGTATTAAAGATGGAAAGTAAATTTCAATATTATATGAGAGTTATCAAAGGGGCGAGCTTCAAGAAGTTCTTTGCGGTTGTCGATGAGGCACACCGCCGCTCAGGCCTGAGCAAGGTAGTCATTTTCTTCGACATCCTGAATTGCATGAAGAAATACGACGCGGGATATAACGACTACGTGATCTTCGAATTTTGGGATCTGACGCCAGAGCAGAGAAACACGTATCTGACTCGTTTCAGAAGCAAGAAGTTCATGATGTTCATGAACGACCACGATTATGCACATATCTTTGACAACAAGAACGAGTTCAACGAAGTATTCAAGGACTACATCGGCCGCGAATGCCTCGACCTCGAAGTTGCAACGGATGAGGATATCAAGAACTTTTTCAATACAAGAAAGAAAATCTTCTGCAAGATGAAAGACCTTACTTGCGGAATCGGTGCTGAGAGCCTCAAGACAGAGGACTTTGCAAGTGCTGATGAGTTCGTCAAGTACGTTCGCGACAAGGGCTTCGGTACTATCGAGGATGTGATCGAAAACCACCCAGATGTTGCCAAGATGTATCCTTATTCGGTAAATACCATGAGAATGATTACAATGGTCGACGCGAAGGGTGAGCCACACCTGGTTTACTCCGTATTCAAGATGGGTCGCGACGGCAGAGTCGTTGATAACTACGGCGTTCACGGACCAGTTGACCTTGAGACGGGCGAGTTCCTCTTCCCAGCGCACTCTGGTGACACGAAGGCAGACGGACTCTACACGGAGCATCCGAACACGCATCAGCCACTGGTAGGCTACAAGGTTCCATATATGAAGGAAGCGGCTGAGATGGTCAAGAAGGCGGCACTCGTCGTTCCGCAGATGCGTTACATCGGCTGGGACGTTGCAATCACACCGACAGGACCTGCTATCATCGAAGGCAACAACTACTGCGCACATGACTTCTGGCAGCTCCCGGGGCAGACACCTGGCGGAATCGGAATCATGCCGACCATCAACAAGCTCATCCCAGAATTCAAATATTAAAGGAAAACAAAATGGAAAAACTCAGATTTTACATAGCACTTTGGATGGCGAAGCTGTCGATCATAGCACTTAAGGTTACGAAGCACAACGGGACAAACTTCCCGGGTGAGCTCGCAATCAAGCTTTGCCCGAACTTTCTCAAGTACATAGGTAAGCCGAAAAAAATCATTGCGATTACCGGTACCAACGGCAAGACGACGGTTGCGAACCTCATTCTCGACATGCTGTCAGCCGGCGGCGAGACGATTATGAACAACAAGATGGGCTCGAACATCAACTCAGGCATCGCATCCTCGCTCATCTACGGAGCAAATCTCCTGGGCAAGTGCAAGCATAACACAGGCGTTTTCGAGGTNNNNGAGCGTTCGGCGCTCAGAATTTATCCGTACATGAAGCCAGATTACATGCTCATTACGAATCTTTCGCGTGACTCGATTATGAGAAACGCTCATCCTGAGTACATCGCAAATATCCTCACAACGTACATTCCTGAGACGACCAAACTCGTACTCAATGCAGACGATCTTATCTCGGCTCGCATCGCACCGAAGAACGAGAGAGCGTATTTCGGGATTTCCAAGATGGATGGCGACATCACAGAATGCGTCAATCTCATCAACGACATCCAGATTTGCCCAGAGTGCCATTCCAAGCTCGCATACGAATATCTGAGATACAACCACATCGGTCGTGCATATTGCCCAGCTTGCGGCTTCCATGCACCGGATTATGATTACACAGGCGAAAATGTAAATCTCGCAGACATGAGCATCGATGTTCGCGACGCAAGCGGAACGGGACATTACAGACTGCTCAACGAGAGCGTTTTCAATATATATAACGTAGTTTCCGTTGTAGCGCTCTTCCGCCAGATGGGCTATTCCCACGAGCAAATCGAAGAATTATTTAAGAATCTTAACATCACGGCGAGCCGTTTTGATGAAAAAAAATTCGGTAGCAGAACTCTCTTCAGGCTCCTTGCCAAGGAGAAAAACGCGTTTGCTACGACCAGAGTATTTGACTATATTTCAACGCTCCCTGGCGACAAGGAGATTATCCTGATGAACAGCTGCCAAGGCGATATGAAGCATTGGTCGGAGAACACGTGCTGGCTGTACGATTGCGACTTTGAGTTCCTCAACAGAGAAAATATCAAGAACATCATTCTTTGCGGACCGAGAAGGTTCGACCATAAGCTGAGACTTCTTCTGGCGGGAGTGCCAGAAGACAGGCTTTCGTTTGCGGAGAATGAAGTCGATGCACCAGATCAGCTCAAGATGTTTGAGAATGACAATGTTTTCGTGCTCTACGGTACGGACTCGATTGTGCTCGGCAAGAAGGTTTCTGGCGACGTAGAAAGCAGGCTGAAAAAACTCGCAGAAGAGGAGGCAAGATAATGGATAAGATTAAGATTGAGGTTTTGTTTCCAGAAATTGCGAATCTCTATGGTGACCTTGAAAATATAAGCTATCTTACTCGCTCCTGCCCTGAGGTTGAAGTAATCAAGACTGGACTTGCAGATGAGCCGCTGTTCGCATCTGAGGCACCAGCTCTAGTTTACATGGGAACGATGTCCGAGAGTGCTCAGGAACTCGTTATCGAAAGGCTCTCGCAATACAAGGACATATTGAAAAAGAGAATAGATGAAGGAATGCTTTTCCTTGCGACGGGCAACGCGCTGGAGGTATTCGGGCTTAGAATTGAGAACGTCAAGGATGCATCCAACAAGATGGTGCTCGGTGAGGCTGAGATGAACAGGGTAATCGATGCGCTTGGATTCTTCCCGACGGTTGCAAGGCGCGACATGATGCACAGGTTCAACTCACTTTATATAGGTGAGTTCGATGCAGATCAACAGAATCCTGCAGCAGGGGTTCCTGACGAGAACGGCATTATTCTCACAGATGATAGACCTTCGAACAAGCTCACGATAGTTGGTTACAAGAGCCAGTTCACACATTCGTATATGGAAGACGGCGCGAAGACAGTTTACGAGGTATTTGACCCAGCCTTCGTTTCGAACCGTGGCCCAGGTCTCAACCCAGACACGGATAGGGAAGGCATCAGAGTGAATAACTTTATCGCCACATATGTAATCGGACCGCTTCTCGTGCTCAATCCGCCATTTACCAAGTGGCTACTCGGCAAGATGGGCGTAGATGCGCCGAAGCTTGCATTTGAAGAGGATGCCATGAAGGCTTACGAGGTTCGCGTCGCAGAGTACAGCGACGAAAACACAGGATTCTATTACTAGAGACGCACAACTTGCTCATATTATGCACATAATAATGACGCATAATACAAGGTAGGTATTTTGAAAAAGGAGAAATAAAAAATAATGTTTGAAAGATTTATGGATAAACTCCGCAGAGTTCCGCCGCTGATATTGATTTTGCTGGCAGTTTTGCTCGTAGAATCGTTCATGAATAGCCATGTGTCCATTTGGGAGTGGCTATATAGCAAGATTTTGATGATTCCGGCGATTATCATCGGCGTTTCTTGCCACGAGGCAGCACATGCGTATTCCTCATACAAGCTCGGCGACCCAACTCCGAAATATCAGGGTAGACTCACGCTGAATCCGCTTGCACACTTTGATGTAGCGGGTCTCATCGCGCTGATGTTCATCGGATTCGGCTGGGGCAAGCCTGTAGAAATCAATCCAGACTACTATAAGAATAGAAGGTCGGGAGAGATAATTGTAGGTTTCGCAGGAGTTGCCACAAATCTGCTCATTGCAGTTGTTTTCTCGTTCATACTGAGAGCTTACATGGTGACGGGATTTTCTACGACCACGCTCGGAGACATCATCTACGAGATGATGCTTTATATCGTATATATCAACTTGGTTTTGATGATGTTTAACCTGATACCGATTCCGCCGCTCGACGGCTTCGGCATCCTAACGCAGCTTTTCCGTCTGGACAGATACAGCTGGTGGTACAC
>CAVEOR010000041.1:0-9775 GCA_963617285.1 Anaerovoracaceae bacterium
AGCGCTGGAGCCGCACGCATCACAGCCTGATTTTCCACGGCAGAAACTGCTGCACGGCGAGAAATCCGAACTGCGCAAGCTGCCCGATTGCGGAATACTGTGAAAAGAATGGCGTAGGCGACTGATGCTCGTTGCGAGAAAAGTAATATAATATAGTAATTAAAAGCCAGAGTAGCGTACAATATGCGCATTCTGGCTTTATTATTTTCCCGAATCAGCAAGCAACGTGTATTTTTTTCAGAACTTATAATATACTTCTTGACATCACCCGAGTGAAGCGTTATACTTGTATACAGGTATCAGAAATACAAGAAAAATGCATTTTGCAAGCAAGAAAACAACCGAACATCACAACATATAACCTAGTATTCAGGAGGTAGATTATGCTTGAAGTTTCTAACAAAACTAATTTGCTCGAACAGAATATTTACAAATACTCTTTGCAGGACGTAGACGAGCCGAATCTCTATAGAGAGATGTTTGACTATGAGGAAGTCCCGAAGATTGCGTTCAACCACAGGCGCGTGCCGATGAACATGCCGACGGACATTTGGATTACGGACACGTCGTTCCGCGACGGAATGCAGTCCATGGCGCCGTACACTGTCAAGCAGCGCGTAGACCTTTACAAGTACCTGGCAAGGCTGGGCGGGCCTTACGGCATCATCCGCCAGTCGGAATTTTTCATATACACCAAGCAGGACCAGGAAGCAATCGAAAAGTGCATGGAGCTCGGATATCAATTCCCTGCAATTACAACCTGGATTAGAGCCAAGAAAGAAGACTTCAAGAAGGTCAAGGAGCTCGAAATCGAGGAAACAGGCATTCTCGTTTCCTGCAGCGACTACCACATTTTCAAGAAGATGGGGATGACCAGACGCCAGGCAATCGACTTTTATCTGGCGACAATCAAGGATGCGTTCGACGCAGGAATCGTGCCGAGATGCCATCTCGAGGACATCACCAGAGCCGACTTCTACGGGTTCGTTCTCCCATTCGTGAACGAGATCATGGACCTTTCGAATGAAGTCGGAATGCCGGTTAAAATCAGAGCCTGCGACACGATGGGCTACGGCGTTCCATACACAGAAGTCGCAATTCCAAGAAGCGTTGCCGGCATCATTTACGGACTGCAGCACTATGCGGGCGTTCCGAGCGATATGCTCGAGTGGCACGGACACAACGACTTCTACAAGGCGGTTGCGAACGCTTCAACGGCATGGCTGTACGGCGCGAGCGCTGTTAACTGCTCGCTCCTGGGAATCGGCGAGCGCACGGGCAACATTCCGCTCGAGGCAATGGTATTCGAATATGCCTCCCTCAGAGGTTCGCTTGACGGCATGGATCCAACGGTCATCACGGAAATCGCCGAGTACTTCAAGAAGGAAATGGGCTACGACATTCCGCCGATGACGCCATTTGTTGGAGAAAACTTCAACGTAACCAAGGCTGGCATCCACGCAGACGGCCTGATGAAGGACGAGGAAATCTACAATATTTTCAACACGAAAAAGCTCCTGAACAGGGCGCCGAGCGTTGCAATCAGTAACACTTCGGGCCTGGCAGGAATCGCATATTGGCTGAACGAGCACTTCAGACTCGAGGGCGAGGACAAACTCCACAAGGATCACCCGCTCGTCAAGGAACTGAAGGAATGGACAGACGAAATGTACGCAGGCGGCAGAACAACCAGCCTGTCGACCGGCGAGATAGAGGAAAAACTTGCAACTATGGAAGATGGAAGGAGGCTCGTAGATGATAGATTATAAGAACACATCATTGGCAAACCAAGTATTTGCTTTGATAGAAAAAAATATTTTGACGGGAGTTTATCCAGCAGGCGAGCTCATCACTGAGCCGAAACTTTCCATGGAGCTTGGCGTGAGCAGAACCCCGGTCAGAGAAGCGCTGACCAAGCTTGAGACCGAGAGGCTCATCAAGCAGACCCCGAGCGGCATGCTCGTAATCGGCATCACCCCGAAAGACGTGGACGAGATGTACGCTGTCAAGAAGGCGATGGAGCCGTACACGATTGGCCTCGCAGTTCAGAATATGACGGAGGAGATAGAGGGCAAGCTTCAGGAAATCATCGAGCAGCAAGAATTTTTCGTGACAAAATCAAACGCCGAGAAAATCAAAGACCTCGACACGGAATTTCACGATTTAATCTACGAGGCAAGCAACAGCCCGACCCTCGCATCCATACTTTCGCCGGTTCACCACAAACTGATGAAATTCAGGAAGGTTTCTCTGCAGTTCAGCGACAGAAGCACGCAATCCGTCGAGGAGCACAGGAAAATCCTCGAGGCGATCAAGGCACGTGACGAGGCGGCCGCGAAGGCGCTCATGCTCGAACACGTAAACAACGCATACGTTAACATAAAAGGAGGCATGTAAGATGGGACTTACAATAGCACAAAAGATAATCAAGGAGCATCTCATCAGCGGCGAAATGACCGTTGGCAGTGAGATTGCAATCAAAATAGACCAGACGCTCACGCAGGATGCGACTGGAACGATGGCATATCTGGAATTTGAGACGATGGGCGTGCCGAGGGTTAGAACGGAGCTTTCCGTGGCATATATCGACCACAACACGCTTCAGTCGGGCTTCGAGAACGCTGACGACCACAGATTCATCCAGTCGATGGCAAAGAAGCACGGCTTGAGATTCAGCCGTCCTGGCAACGGCATCTGCCACCAGGTCCACCTCGAGAGATTTGGTAAGCCTGGCAAGACATTGATTGGCTCCGACAGCCACACTCCGACAGGAGGCGGTATCGGTATGCTGGCTATGGGAGCAGGCGGTCTGGACGTGGCAGTTGCAATGGGCGGCGGTGCATACTACATCACAATGCCAAAGATGATCAAGGTTAACCTCACTGGCAAACTCCGTCCGCTCGTAACAGCAAAGGACGTCAGCCTTGAGATTCTCAGAATTCTCAGCGTCAAGGGCGGCGTTGGAGCAATTATCGAATGGGGCGGCGAAGGCATCAAGACCCTTTCGGTTCCGGAAAGAGCAACGATTACAAACATGGGAGCTGAGCTCGGTGCAACGACATCGATTTTCCCATCGGATGAAGTAACAAAGGCATTCCTCGCGGCACAGGGAAGAGAGGCGGACTTTACTCCACTCGCAAGCGACCCAGACGCAGTATACGACAAGGTTGTAGACATCGACCTTTCCACGCTCAAGCCTATGATCGCTTGTCCGCACAGCCCAGACAACGTAGTAACAGTTGAGAGCATCTCAGGAACGAAGGTAGACCAGGTTTGCATCGGTTCCTGCACGAACTCTTCTTTATATGATATGCTCAAAGTCGCAGCACTGCTCAAGGGAAAGACGATTGACCCATCTGTCAGCCTTTCGATTTCTCCAGGCTCCAAGCAGGTGCTGGCAATGCTCGCAGATTGCGGAGCTTTATCCGACATCCTTGCAAGCGGAGCCAGAGTTCTCGAGTGTGCATGCGGCCCTTGCATCGGCATGGGATTTTCGCCAAACTCAGCAGGCGTATCCCTCAGAACATTCAACAGAAACTTCGAAGGCCGCTCTGGCACCAAGGACGCGAAGGTTTACCTCGTATCGCCAGAGACAGCGGTTGCAGCAGCCCTTAACGGCGTAATCACCGACCCGATGAGCCTCGGAGAAATGCCAGCTGTTACAATGCCAGAGAAGTTCAAGATAGACGACAGCGCAATCATCATGCCTGCACCGGTAGAGGAAGCAGACTCGGTAGAAATCCTCAGAGGACCGAATATCAAGCCGTTCCCAGATGCTGCGCCGCAGGAAGATAAGCTTGCAGTTTCCGTTTCGCTCAAGGTCGGAGATAACATCACGACAGACCACATCATGCCAGCAGGTGCGAAGATTCTGCCATATCGCTCGAACATTCCGCACCTTTCGCAGTATTGCTTCGAGGTTTGCGACAAGGACTTCCCGGAAAGAGCCAAGGCACTCGGACAGAGCATCATCGTCGGTGGCGTGAACTACGGACAGGGCTCATCCAGAGAGCATGCTGCACTCGTTCCGCTTTATCTTGGAGTTAGGGCAGTGGTTGCCAAGAGCTTTGCGAGAATCCACGCAGCAAATCTCATCAACGCAGGAATCATGCCGCTCACGTTCGAAAATCCTGATGATTATGACCTGATTGCTCAGGGCGACGAAATCAAAATCGAAGGCGTTTTCAAGGGCATGGACGAGGGCAAGATGAGCCTCGTAAACGTAACAAGCGGCAAGGAAATCGCACTCAAGGCTGAGTTCACCGAGAGACAGAAGCAGATCCTCAAGGACGGCGGCCTGCTCAAGTACGTAGGAAAGGGTGGCAACTAAAATGGCTGAATTTGATAGAGAATTTTGTGTGAAAGAGGCGGCGGATACCTTTGCAAATCTCCTGAGAGAGCAAATCGCCCGTGCCGAAAGAATCAAGAACGCTGGCGAGCCGAAGAACTTCGCAGCGATGGACAAAATCACAATCGGACTCATTGGCGGCGACGGAATCGGTCCAATTATCATGGCAGAAGCAGAGACAGTCTTGAGGAAATTGCTTGCTGATGAAATCGCATCAGGCAAGGTTATCCTGAAGAAAATCGAAGGCTTGACGCTCGAGAATCGTATCGCTTGCGGTCAGGCAGTTCCAGATGATGTAATGGCAGAAATCAAGACATGCGACGTTATCCTCAAAGGCCCGACGACGACTCCGAAGGGTGGCAGCATGGGTAGCGCTAACGTTACTCTTAGAAGTGCACTTGACCTTTATGCAAACGTGCGTCCGGTATCGGTGCCTGAAGAGGGCATAGACTGGATGTTCTATAGAGAAAACACCGAGGGCGAGTATGCACTCGGAAGCAAGGGCATTGAAATTCCAGAAACTCTGGCGGTTGACTTCAAGGTTACGACGGATGCTGGCACGAGAAGAATTGCCCGTGCAGCCTTCGAGTATGCGAAGAACAACGGCAAGACGAGCGTTTCAATTGTCACCAAGGCAAATATAATGAAGAAGACGGACGGTAATTTCTCGGCAATTTGCCGCGAGGTTGCAAAGGATTATCCAGATATCAAGGCAGAGGACTGGTACATCGACATCATGACCGCAAATCTTGTGAACAAGGCCATTCGCAATCAGTTCCAGGTATTCGTGCTTCCGAATCTCTACGGCGATATCATTACAGATGAAGCGGCAGAAATCCAAGGTGGTGTTGGAACTGCTGGCAGTGCGAATATCGGTGACCAGTATGCGATGTTCGAGGCAATTCACGGTTCGGCACCGAGAATGATCGAAGACGGGCTCGGCGACTACGCTAATCCATCGAGCATCTTCAAGGCAGCCGAGATGATGCTTCGCCACATCTGTCTCACCGACAAGGCCGACAAGCTTGCCGAAGCCCTCCACACCTGCTGCGACACCGAGAAAAAAGTCGTAGTAACAGGCTTCGCCGACGGCGCAACCTGCAAGGAATTCTCGGAGTATGTAATTAGTAAGTTGCAGTGAATTTACTATTTCAAGTCACCCGCTAAACAATCCCGCGTCATTCGACCGAAAATGACGAACGCAATATATGACGACAAAGAGGCTTCTACGGAGGCCTCTTTTTATGTCCTTAAAAGTGTAGAAATGGCGTGCTTTTATGTCCTTAAAAATGTATTAACACAACACTTTTATGTCCTTAAAAGTGTTGACATCGTGTCAAGAATCTGATATAATCCTTGAAAAGACAGGAGGTGAGGCTATGAACCGACACGCGTTAGAAAAATTAAAAAAATGGAAGGAATCCACACGAAGAAAACCTTTGATCATTAGAGGTGCGCGCCAGGTTGGAAAGACTTGGCTCATGAAAGAGTTTGGACGGAAGTGTTTTGAGAAAACCGCATACATAAACTTTGATAATAATGAAAGAGCCAGAGCTTTATTTGATGTAGACCTCAGCCCGGAGAAGCTTATACTTGCCCTGAGTGCGGAGACAGGGATAGATATACAGGCAAGCGACACGCTTTTGATATTCGATGAGGTGCAGGAGGCTCCGAGGGCACTTACATCACTTAAGTATTTTTGCGAGGAAGCTCCAGAATATTGCATTGTTGCCGCGGGATCATTGCTCGGTGTTGCTATGCATCAGGGGACATCGTTTCCAGTGGGCAAGGTCGATTTTATGAATCTTTATCCACTCAGCTACACGGAATTTCTCGAAGCACTTGGGGAGGAGAGATTTGCTGAACTTCTTCGCACAGATGATCACGATATGATAAAAGCGTTCAAGACAAAATATATTGAGAGACTAAGACAATATTACTTCGTTGGAGGCATGCCAGAGGCTGTTTTGGCTTTTATCGAAAAGAAAAATTATCAGAAAGTTCGTGAGGTGCAGAAAAATCTCCTAAACTACTATCAACAGGATTTTTCGAAGCATGCGCAGACGAATTTAATCCCGAGACTTAACATGACGTGGAGTGCGATACCGCAGCAGCTTGCCAAGGAAAACAAAAAATTCATCTATGGGCAGGTTCGAGAGGGCGCACGCGCAAAGGACTTCGAACTTGCAATCCAGTGGTTGCTTGATTGCGGGCTTATCCATAAGGTATACAGAGTGACGAAACCGCAGATTCCGCTGATCGCTTACATGGAGCTTGACGTGTTCAAAATGTTTTTATTAGACGTTGGGCTTCTGGCAGCGATGGGTGACCTAAGCGAAAAGGTGATCATCGATGGCAATAGAATTTTTACAGAGTTTAAGGGTGCACTCACGGAGCAATATGTGTTGCAACAACTCGTGTCTGAACTAGGGGTAACGCCGTATTACTATTCTACGCCAAATTCCAGAGGAGAGATCGACTTTCTCTTGCAGGGTGATACGAGTATAATTCCACTCGAAGTAAAGGCAGAGGAAAACCTGAAAGCTAGAAGTCTCCGCGCATTTTGCGACAAATTCAGTCCCAAATTTGCAATAAGATGCTCTATGTCAGACTTCCGCGAGCAGGACTGGCTGACAAACATTCCGCTATATCAAATTATTTCACTTGAGAAATACCTCAAGGCATAGAATTATGCAGAACTCCGACCGCATTTAGAACATTCTGAATGCGGTCTTTTGCTATATTTGGCTTGATTTTTGGGCGGGGTTTGGTATAATGTATAGGTTAGAATGATTTTTATTAGGAAAGGGAACAAACGATGGAAAAAAACCTTGCGAAGACATATAACCCGAAGGATTTCGAGGATAGAATTTATGAGATGTGGGAGACGAATGGTGCGTTTGAGGCACATGTGGATAAGGACAAGAAACCTTTCACAATCGTGATGCCACCGCCAAACATCACCGGACAGCTGCACATGGGACATGCGCTTGACCAGACCCTGCAGGATGTACTCACAAGATGGAAGAGAATGCAAGGTTACAGTGCACTCTGGCTTCCAGGCTCAGACCACGCGAGCATTGCGACCGAGGTTAAGGTCGTAGAAAAGCTCAGATCAGAGGGCATTGAGAAGGAAGATATCGGCAGAGAAGAGTTCCTCAAGCACGCATGGAAATGGAAAGAAGAATACGGCGGCAGAATCACTAGACAGTGCCGCAAGCTCGGTGACTCCTGCGACTGGTCCAAGGAAAGATTCACCATGGACGAGGGCTGCAGCAACGCGGTTAAGGCAGCATTCATCAAGCTCTATCAGAAGGGTCTCATCTACAAGGGCAACAGACTCGTTAACTGGTGCCCGCAGTGCGGAACATCGCTCTCAGACGCTGAGGTTGAGCACGAGGACAAGAACGGCAAGTATTGGTATTTCAAATATCCTGCCGTAGAGCCGACGGCTGATTTTGATGGAATCATTGTCGCTACATCCCGTCCAGAGACCATGTTCGCCGACGAGGCAATCGCCGTTCATCCAGACGACGAGAGATACAAGAATTTGATTGGCAAGAAGGTAATCCTTCCGCTCGTAGGCAAGGAAATTCCTATCATTGCCGACACATATCCAGACCCAGAAAAGGGTACAGGCGCAGTAAAGATCACGCCAGCCCACGACCCTAACGACTTCGAGGTTGGACAGCGCGCGGGACTTCCTGTAGTTTCCTGCATTAGCAAAGATGCGACTATGAACGAGCTCGCTGGCAAGTATCAGGGACAGGACCGCTACGAATGCCGTAAAAACTGGGTTAGCGACCTTGAGGCAGCTGGATATTTGATCAAGACAGAAGAAAAAGTCATCCCAATGGGAACTTGCTATAGATGCCACACTGTAATCGAGGACATGGTTTCCGACCAGTGGTTCGTTGCGATGGAAGAACTGGCAAAACCAGCAATCGAAGTGGCAAAGAACGGCAAGCTTAGACACATCCCAGAAAGATTTGAGAAAATCTATCTCCACTGGCTCGAAGGCATCAAGGACTGGTGCATCTCCCGTCAGCTTTGGTGGGGACACAGAATCCCTGCATATTACTGCGACGAGTGCGGCGAGACAGTAGTTGCTTATGATATGCCAGAAAAGTGCCCGAAGTGCGGATGCACGCACTTTACTCAGGACGAGGACGTACTCGACACATGGTTCTCCTCGGCACTTTGGCCTTTCTCGACCCTCGGTTGGCCTGAGAAAACACCTGAACTTGAATATTTCTATCCGACAGATGTGCTCGTAACAGGCTACGACATCATCTTCTTCTGGGTAGTTAGAATGGTATTCTCGGGACTCGAGTACATGGGCGACGTTCCGTTCCACGATGTTTACATCCACGGACTGGTTCGTGACGCACAGGGCCGCAAGATGAGCAAATCCCTCGGAAACGGCATTGACCCGCTGGAGATTATCGACAAATACGGTGCGGATGCGCTCAGATTCATGCTTTCCACGGGCATCACGCCAGGCAACGACATGAGATTCACCGAGGACAGACTCGAGAACGCAAGAAACTTTGCTAACAAGCTCTGGAACGCTTCGAGATTCGTAATCATGAACCTGCAGGACGAGGACGGCGAGTTCAAGCCGCTGGCAAAGTGCTGCGACGATTGCTGCGGTGGCGCATGTGCGAATACGACTAATTTTGCTAACATCCCGCTCAGGGACGAAGATAAATGGATGCTCAACAAGGTGAACGACGCAATCGCTTACATTGACAATGCGATGGAGCGTTACGACCTTGCAATGGCTGGACAGAGGGCATACGACCTCATCTGGAACGAGTATTGCGACTGGTACATCGAGCTGGTTAAACCAAGACTTTGGGGTGACGACGAAGAGGACAAGAAGGTCGTTCGTTTCGTGCTCGTAATGTGCCTGAAGAACATGCTCAAGCTCCTTCACCCGTTCATGCCGTTCATCACGGAAGAAATCTGGGGATTCCTGCCACACGGCGAGGATGAACAGGGATACTTGATCGGCGCTGAATGGCCAAAGACAAGCCCGGCTTACATCTATCCAAAGGCTGAGAAGACGCTCGAGATGGCTATGGAAGCAATCAAGGCAATCCGCAATATCAGAACGGAGAAGAACGTTGCACCTTCCAAGAAGGTAAAGGCTATAATCGTAGCTAGCGGCGAGAAGGCTGAGACTGCAAAGGCTGGCGAGGCTTATCTTAAGAACCTTGCAAACATCACGGAGATTACATTTACTGAGTCAAAGAATGACGTTCCGGCGGATGCGGTTTCCGCAGTTATCGACGGAGCTGAGATCTATGTTCCGCTCGACGACCTCGTTGACTTCGCAGAGGAAGCAGCTAGACTTGAGAAGGAGCAGAAGAGACTCGAGGGTGAGGTTAAGCGTTCGAACGGAATGCTTTCGAATCCTGGCTT
>CAVEOR010000042.1:0-9615 GCA_963617285.1 Anaerovoracaceae bacterium
GGATTATGCCTCGGATTTGAGGTGAAATCCCGACCTTTTTTGGTAAAAGTCGTGCCAGCCGCCGCAGTAGGTCCGCCATCCGACGTGCAGAAGTGAGTATGCCAGGTGCAGAAGTGTTCGGCCAGCCGCGGGGTGGGATTGCAAGGCGGGAATTCGCGAAAATCCCCACTTCTGGAGGCAAAAACGAGTGAAGTCGGTCATTTGCGGTTTGAATTACGTTTTTGCGACCAGAAATTTCTATTTTTGTAATATAACTGTGTGCAAAAACGTATTCCGATGCTCTAAAATGATGAAAATCCCCACTTTTGATTGAAACGGTGTCCAAAAAGTGGGGATTTTACCTCTGATTTGATGATTTCACTCACCTGCCTGCGGCAGGCGGGCCTGGCTGCCGTAGGCTGGCAGCAGGGTTCGGCGCTCAGCCAGCCGTGTGGTCGTGATTTAGAATAATTTTTCGGTACAAATCACGACCTTTTGGTACGGAAGTCGTGCAAAATCAGAAATTTCGACGGGGAATCACGACTTTTATCGGAATAAATGTTATGCATGGGAAATTAAGTATGAAAAGTCGTGCATCGAAGCCGAAATCATTATAAAATCACGACTTCTGGTGCCCAATAAGCATCAAAAGGTCGTGATTTAGCTGCTGTTTTTGCGATTTTGCACGACCAGCTGGGCGGCTGGGTTCGGAGGGCGGCTGGCGCGGGGTTGTGGGCGGCTGGCGCGGGTTTTGCTCCTGGTCGCCGAGTTGCTGGATTGGTCGCAAAAGGCGTGCCAGCCGATGTGGCTATTCGGTGGGGTCGAGGAGGGTTTCGAAGGGGCGGTTGCGGGTGGCGGCGGACTGGTGGTCGAGGATCGCGTTTATGTCGATCTGCGCCTGCCTAATGTCAGCGATTAGCTCGCGGGCTGACATTCTGGTCGCGCCGTCGCCGAGGGCCGCCATCTGCACCGGTCTGTCGGAGGTCACAACGGTGATGTTGCGCTTCCTGCCGAGGGCATATGTCGTCTCTTCTATGTAACGGTCGGCCGTCTTCGCCTCCTTCGTGTATACAACGTCGAAGGTTGGGGCGTCTGGGCCGAGCCGACCGTAGCTGTTGTTCGTGCCTGCGTTGCCTGGGAGCTTGTAGCCATCGAACACTAGAATTGCGTCGGTGTTCTTGTAGCCCGCGTAGTTCTGCACAAGCTCTATCAAGGCCTCCCTCGCCGAGTCGAAGTTCTTCTTCGAAAGGTCGGCCAGCTCTTCCCAAGCAAAGATTACGTTGTAGCCGTCGACTATTAGCAGCGGGCGGGTTACGGACTTAGTTGCAGCTGGCTGGCTCTGCCTGCCGTAGGCAGGTCCGCTGATCGTGCTGGTTTCGGCTCCGCTGGTTGTGCGGGATGCAGCTCCGCTGGCCGCAGGCTTCGTGCCAGTTCCTCTGGTTTTCGAGGCTTGGTTCGCTCGGCGGATTGCTTCGTCGCGCTTGCTCTTGCCATAGGTTCTCAGGAAGATGGCTTCGAGCTCAGTGTTGCCTGCGGCGGCCGGGGCTGAAGCTGCTCGGGAGGCCGCCGCTGGGGCGGCCGCGGAGCCGAGGGCTGGGTTCTCAGAGCCAAGAGCGGCCGCAGCCAAGGCTGGCTCCCCGCTCACTGCTCTCAGGGCTTCTGGTTCGGGTTCTAAGTGAGCCAGCGTGCCCACCTCGTCCCAGTTAACGTAGATTGCGCCGCCGTGCTCGCAGAATACCGATCCCGTAGGATTTTCGAGGTCGGCATCTGGGTCGTAGCCGATTGCCGCTACGATTTCATCCTGGTTCTTGCAAGGCGCGTAGCCTGCTGGGACGGCCGAGAAAATCCCTCTGCCTTTCGTGTACGCCGCTACGTCCTTGGCGTACTCGCGGAGCGTGCTGACTGGGCCTGTGCCAGTGATCGTTGCAAATGTCTCCTCGTCTTCACCGGTTATCTCTTCTAACTTTGCTTCTGCGCCGAGTCGACTTAGGTCGGTGAGGGCGCGCCCCAAGCTCCCGTTAGGGAGCTTGAGGCGGAAAGCATACACTGGTTCGAGCAGTATGCTTTCCGCCATCCGAAGCCCCTGGCGGAGCGCTCGGTACGTGGCCTGGCGGAAGTCTCCGCCTTCCGTATGCTTCGGATGGGCGCGCCCCGCGGCGATGGAGATCCTCATGTCGGTTATCTCCGAGCCCGTCAGAACACCGCGGTGCACACGCTCAGCCAAGTGCGTCTGCACAAGCCTCTGCCAATTCCGTGCAAATTTATCCTCGCTAACGAGGCTATCGAAAACGAGACCGCTTCCCGCTGGCAATGGCTCCAGCAAAAGCTGCACTTCAGCGTAATGCCGAAGCGGCTCGTAGTGTCCGATTCCTATCGCTGGCTTAGCAATAGTTTCCTTATATATAATTCCACCGTTTCCGAACGAAATGTCCATTTCGAACCGCTTGGAAACGATATTTTTCAGTATTTCAAGTTCGAGCTCGCCCATGACCTGGATGCTGATTGCTTGTCGTTCCTCGCTCCACAGCACACGCAAACTCGGTTCTTCTTCCTCTAGTTCTCTGAACTTAGCAAGGGCTACGACTGGGTCCATGCCACTTGGCAAAAGCACCTCGTAGCTCAGCGCTGGCTGCAGCACGGCTGCCGCCGTGCCACCTTCGCACCCGAGTCCTCCTCCCGCGAAGGTGTGGCTCGGTCCCAGAACCGCGCAGACCGAGCCGCAGCCAGCGCTCTGTGCAGATTCGAAACTTTCGCCGTTATAAATCCTGATTTGTTCGACCTTCTCGCCACTGTCGAGCACCATCTTGTTCCTAAGCGTGCCACCTGTGACCTTAAGGTGCGTGAGCCTGTTCCCTTGCTTGTCCCTGTCGATCTTGTACACACGCGCGCCGAATTCATCCCCGTAATCCTTGCAACGGGTGAAGTCGCCGAGTCCACTGATGAATTCGTCCACGCCCTCGAGTTTAAGAGCCGAGCCGAAGAACACCGGGAACAGCTTCCGCTCTTCGATTGCCGCCGCAATGTTCTCCACGCTGAACGAACCCTGCTCTAGGTACTCGTCCATGAGCTCCTGCGTCGTTGCGGCAATCTCCTCGGCTGCGTTTTCTTCGAAAACGCAGCGGCCCGCCTCGCCAGGGCGGCCATTCACCTCCGTGCCTGCCTGCTCGCCTTCGGCGAACCCGTCGAAGATTGCAAAGTCCCCGCCGAGCTGCCCCTTGAGCATCCTAACGATCTCCTCAGGCGCAGCCGCCGGTCTATCCATCTTGTTAACGAACACGAAAACTGGAATATTGTAATGTGCAAACAGCTTCCACAGCGTGATCGTGTGCGCCTGCACGCCGTCGGCTCCGCTCACCACCAGCACAGCGTAATCCAGCACCTGCAAGGTTCGCTCCGCCTCGCTCCCGAAATCGCTGTGCCCCGGCGTATCGAGCAGCACGAACGACTTGCCAGCGATTTCGAACCGCGCCTCCTTCGAGAACACAGTAATACCGCGGCTGCGCTCGATCTCATCCGTGTCGAGGAACGCATCCTTATGGTCGACCCTGCCGATTTTCCTAATCGCACCAGTTCGATACAAAATCGCCTCGGACAGCGTCGTCTTGCCCGCATCCACATGCGCCAGTATTCCAATTGTCACATTCTTACTTTTCATATGTCACCTACATCAACTTCGTGCTCTCCAGCTTCTCAATAAAGAAGTCGTTCAGCTTGATGAGCGGCTTCCTCAGCAGAATTCCCTGCAGCAGGAATACAACCGCATAAATCGCCAGATACCCCAGCGAAACGATATAAGTATTTTCGTACAAGCCACCGATGCACTCCCTCATCGCCGCCATCGCATAGGTGAACGGCATGAGGCTCGCCAAGTTCTGGAAGAACTGCGGTGTCATCTCAATCGGGAACGTACCGCCGGAGCCTGCAACTTGGATAACCAGCAGGATAACAGCAATCGCCTTGCCGACATCCCCGAAGGAAATCGTCAGCGTGTACATTATAATCGCAAACACGATCCCGCTAAACCAGCCAGCAATCAAGAACATCATCGGATGCTCGCACTGAATCTCCAGGAAATACAGATCTCCTAGGCACACAAGCCCACTCTGCAGGAGCGCAATAATTAGGAAGAGAACCATTCGTCCGAGGTAAACCTGGTAATCTCGCAAATCCTCGAGTTCCCGCTTTCTCTCCTCCGTCAAGTTCACCTTCAGCATAGCCGCCAGCACGATTGCACCGACCCAAATCGAAAGCACCGTGTAGAACGGAGCCATGCCCGAGCCGTAGTTCGCCACAGGGTAAACCGTCGTCTTGTCAAGCTCGACAGGCGACGATACAAAATCGCTCACAGACGAAATATCGCTGCCGAGGATCTCCTGAATTTTCCCAGATTCACCGGAATTCAGAGCCTCCCTCAGCTCGCCCGCCGTATCCGAAAGCTCCTTCCCGCACTCCTTCATAGCAGTCGCCGCCTCGTCCATCGCAGCCGCCGTTTCCTTCAGACTATCAGCCGCGGAACTTCCCTCCGACTCGAGCGCGGCCGTCAGCACATCCATCTTATCAAAGACTTCGCTGAGGGAATCATTCGTTTCAATCATGGAAGTCGTAAGCGACTCAATCGCCGGCTCGATTTCCTCCACATATTTCGTATTTATAACGTCGATTTCCGTGCGCAGCGAATCGCAGATGCTCCGAACTTCCTTCGCCGTCGATTCCGCCTTCTTAATCTTCGGAATCGCATCGGAAATCATCCTAGAAGCCTTCTCCATCTTCGAAATCACATCGTCTAATGACGTTTTGAGCTTGCTGACCTCCGTGCGAAGATCGGTCTGGTCCTCCGGAATCGCATCGTACAGCTTCTGCACGTTCTCGCTGAGCGTCTTCAGAACCCCGGTCATCGTGTCGATATCCGTCTTCAAATCCTGCAAATCCGCCACGATAGTATCAACCGTAACTCCATCCTTCGAAAGTTCGGCCGTAATCGCATCAATCTTGGCAATCGCGCTATCGTACTCACTTCCAACTTGAGCAAGGGTCGCCGTGATTTGCCTTCCTAATTTCTCAAGCTCGTTCTTCGCGTCGGTAACTTCCGCAGAAGTCTCTCCGATGAGCTGCTGAGCACTACCCGCGTTCGCAACCGCATCCGCACCGAGCTCCGACGCAGTCATCGCAACATCCGCCAGCGAATCGCACAGCAGAGCCAAGCTCGACAGCGTCCCCGCATCCTCGCTGACAGTCTCACCGACCGTCTCAAAATTCGTGAGGAAAGCATTCATATACCTGTCCGCATCGCCCGCCTCCGTCAAATTAGAAATGCTGCTGGCAATTTCCAAGGCAATCTCGGTGATGGTCTGAGCGAAAACCGCGTCAATCTGGTTCTTCACACCGCTCGCACCCTTGTCCGTAATCTTCGGAGCAATCGCATTTTCCTTCTCATTCAAATAGTAAATCAGCTCCGACCGATGCACATCCGGCGTGAAAAAGCTCATCATGTCCTGGCTGAAACTCTTTGGAATCACCAGCGCCGCGTAATAGGAGCCATCCCGAACGCCCTCAATCGCATCCTCTTCATCAGTAAAAACCCAATTCAGCGATTCATTTTCTCGAAGAGCAGAAATTACCTTTTCACCCACATTGATATTCACCGAAGTCAGCTCCCCGTCGTAACCCTCGTCGATGCTCGCCACCGCAACCTTGAGATTGCCCGTGTTCGAGTACGGATCCCAGCTCGCCGCGATGTTAAACCACGCATACAGCGACGGCACAATCGTCAGACCGATTATCACAATCCACGCAATCGTGTTTTTCTCGATTTTCTTCCAATCGCCTTTGATTATCTTCCAAATGTTGAAGGCTCCACCTCTATCTACCATCTGCTTCGCCCTCCTTTTCTCCAGGCAAAATGCTTGCCCGCACCTTCTCACGCAGCTCGGAAATCAGCCCTTTCCCGTTCATCGAGCCGAGTATCTCCTCCCTGCTCTTTCCAGCAAAGCGCAACTTCCGCTGCATATTATCGTGAATAAATTCAATAATTATCAAATACAGCACGACCGCCACGATCGACGAAATCCAAAGGATCAAGAAAACCATCTTCGAGTTCACGTTGAACATCAAAACCAGGAAAACAAGCGGCAAGAGAATTATCAAAGCAATCCCCGCAAACTTGAGCTTCTCGAAATTTTTCTCGAACTTCGCAGCACTCGTCTCCATCCTCTCGCGGAATTCATCCTGCCCACTGAGGATTTCCAGCAAAGTCGAAAGCTTGACACGCTCCACGGTCATTCCCGTTTCCTCGCAGATCATCAGCCCCGTCTCCTCAAGCTTCCTGTCGAACATTCGGTTGAGGTTAAGCATCAAAGGCCTTACGAGCAAACCAATCACAAACGCCGGCACCAAGAAAATCGCCAGACAAAGCAGATATTTCGCGTAGTAATTCTCATACATGCCCACCATCGCCTCACGCATAGCATTGATGCCGTAGGTGAACGGAAGCAGCGGATGCAGCGCCTGGAAAAATCCCGGCGTCATCTCGATTGGATAAGTTCCAGCACTTCCTGGAATCTGCAAAATTACCAGCAGAACACAGATCGCCTTGCCCGTGTGCTTGAAGGTAATCGCCAGCGCATAGATGATGTTCACATAGACGAAGGACGCAAGCAAAGCCGCCCCGAAGAAAGCCGGCACGTTCTCGCACTGAACATCGAATATCAAAATGTCTCCCGCGCAGATTATCACAGCCTGCACGAAAGCAAAGAGCATGTATGTCAGCCAGCGCCCGAAGTATCCTTGCGTCGGCGTCAGCTTCTTGAGACGCTCGTCCTCGTCAACCTCCATTTTGAGTACGGAAACGAGCACGATTCCGCTGACCCATAGAGCCAGGTTCGTGTAGAACGGCGTCATGGCCGTGCCGTAGTTCTTGACCGGATAAAGACTCACCGTCTTGACGTCCACAGGCGAGGAAATAAAGCTCGAGATCTTGTCCGAATCAAGGGCATCCCCGTAGCCGATTTCCGAAAGAGCCGAGTAAATGGACGCACTCTTCAGCACGCTGATATCGTCGCTGATCTTGCCGATTTCCTTCTCAGCATTTCCGAGCAAATCATCCGTTTGCTCCATGACATCGTTCGCGCGGTTAAGGGATTCTTCCGTCTGAGTCAGCAAAGTATGCATCTTCGCGAAGGATGGGTCGAGTCCGTCGAGCATGTCCGCAAGCTTGATGGCAAGTGCCTGATTGGTGAGCCTGAGGGTCTTGGACGCCGAGTCTGCGGCCTTCTCCGTGCTCGTGACGGCATCCTGTCCCTGGGCGATTGCCGCAGCGTTCTGCTCGTCCGTCCTTGCATGCTCAGATAACGACTTGCGGGCATCTGCGACCTTCTTTGCAATCTTGTCGACCTTGCCCGTCGCCTCATCATCTAATTGCGATATGTCGCCAGTCGCATCCTGGGCCGCTTGCTTCACGACTTCCGCCACAGCCTCGGAAGCAACCGATAGGAATGTCTCGTCTATCTGCTGCTGTATGGTCGTCGCACCTGTGTCTGTGACCTTCGGTGCAATCGCGTTTTTCTTCTCGTTCACATAGTATTCGATTGCTGGCGATTCTATGTCCCCAGAAAGCACGCTCGCAAGGTCTTCGCTGAACGTCTCTGGAATCACGAGCGCCGCGTAGTAATCTCCCGCACGCACGCCGCCAATCGCCTCATCTTCGTCGAGAAAAACCCAGCCCAGCGAGTCGTTCGCCTCCAAGGCTTCGATTATCTTATCTCCAGCATTGAGCGAGCCTATTGCCTCGTTCTCCGTGCCTTTGTCGCAGTTGGCAACCGCGATGTGGATGCCGCCCGTGTTCGAGTACGGATCCATGTTCGCCGCGATATTGAACCACGCATACAAGGCTGGCACGAAGCATACGCCGATGGAAACGACCACCGCCACGAGGTTCTTCGCCAGCCTCTTTATATCTCTTCTGAAAATGTAAAAAATATTTCTCATATGTAAATTACCTTCTCCGATAATTTCTCGCAAATTTCAATGTCGTGGGAGATGAAGAGAACCGTTCTGCCTGCGGTCACCTTATCCCACAATCTATCGATGATTCTGTCCCTGAGCTCGTCGTCAAGTCCGCGGAACGGTTCATCGAGCACGAGGAGATTCGACTGGCAGAGGAAAGCCCTTGCCAGTGCCACCCTGTGCTTCATGCCGCCGCTGAGAGCCTCTGGATATTCCTCCAGCACCTGGTCGATTTCCAGGGCGGCGGCCATATGCCTGATATCCGCATCGCTCGCTCCCGCCATTGCAATATTGTCATAGACGCTCAGGTGCGGGAGCAGCCTGTCCTCCTGGAACAGCACTCCTGCTGGGCGAACTCTGGTCGAGCTGCTTGGCTCCGCTCCGCCTTGGCTGCTTGAACCCGCGGCCAGTACGGATCCTCGGTCACACTGCCCGCCTTGGCTGCCCTGGCGCGCTCCGCTCTTGGCAGCTTGGCGCGGGCCTTCGGGCCCCTCCAAGCCGACCTCAGCTCCGCTGACCTCGCAGACCTGCTTGCCAGCCGTAGGCCGGTCCGCTTCGGTCAGCCCCAGCACGAGCCTCATGACCGTCGTCTTTCCGCGCCCTGACGGCCCGACCAGCCCCGTCACCCCAGGACCGAGCACCAGACTAAAATCCTCCAAAACCGATTTGTCCCCGTAACTCTTATACACATGCGACAGCTCGATAGTCACCCTGCCTGCCGTAGGCAGGTCCGTCTGGGTCACTTCTGCAGGCCTGCCTGCCGAAGGCAGGCCGATTCCGACCTTAGCACAAGCCCCAACACCCATCCTCGGGCTCCTCACGAACGCCGCCTTAACAACCCGCTCAAATCCCATGCTAACCGCCACGATAACGACGATATAAGCCACGAGCTGCGGCGTCTCCAGATAATACTTGGCATTCAGCATCTGATATCCGAGCGAAAACTGCGGAATCGAAAGCACTTCAGCCGCAATAACCGCCTTCCACGAGATTCCGCACACGAGCGAAAGCGCCGAATTGATGCTCGGCCTGATCTCAGGCAAATACACGAGCCTCATCGTCTGCCGCGAGCCGAGGCCATAAACCTCCGCAAGCTCCAGATGCTCGCGGCTCACCGCATCCAGCCCGCCGAGCACGTTCGTATATACAATAGGAAGGCACATGAACACGCAGACGATAATCGCCACCCAGTCCGAGCTTGCGACGAGAATCACGTATATGATTATCGCCATCACAGGCACCGACTTGAGGAAGCTGATCACAGGAGCGAGCGCAACGCGCACTCCGTCCCGCCTGTAAGCCGCCCATGCGAGCAGCATACCAGCCGCAAACGACACGGCCATAGAGATTACAACTCGAAGGAGCGTGGCGAGCACGTTGAGATAGAACGCCCTCTCGCCCAGCATCCCGACAAGAGCCATAGCCGCGGCAATCGGTCCTGGCAGCAGCAATTCGCTATCCACCAGCAGGCTCGCCACTTCCCATACTGCAAGCCAAGCAAGGCACACGAAAATCATCATGCCTTGCTTGCTTAATTTTGCCGATATTCTGTTGTCCCTGCCGCCTCCGCCTTTGCCTCTAAATCTGTCTGAATTTCCCACTACAAAATTCTCTTATCTTTTCCAAAATTTCCCG
>CAVEOR010000043.1:0-9462 GCA_963617285.1 Anaerovoracaceae bacterium
TAATTGCGGATTAACTTTCTAAATAAAAATTCGTTCATTTTCTTCCTCCGATTTCAAATATTGTAGCACAGCACTGCTGCAACATCAATAATTTTGTTGCCCGTTCGGGATTTATCGGGTAAAATATATCTATCGGATTATGCGAAAGGAGGGTGCGCTCATGGTGATGGACATCGCGGTCTTCGCGGTCTTCGTGATTTCAATATTTCTGTCGATGAGGCGGGGGCTGGCGCTCATGGTGTCTGGGCTCATGAAGGGTATCGTTGCGGCGGCCGTAGCCTGGGTGCTGTGCGACGACCTCGCAGATGCGTTGCTTGAGGTCGCGCCGATTCACGATTTTGTCGTGGGGAGAATCTCAGGGCAGCTCTCCGTCAGATGGGAAAGCTCCGCGATTTACAGCGACCTGCCGACGCTGTTCACGCAGGCGGGCAACAATTTCTCTGACACAATCATAACGGAAGGCGCCACGAAGCTCGCTTGGCTCTTCCTCACAATCGTCGGATTCCTGCTTATTTTCATAGGGATTCGCTTTATCGGCTACCTCATTCAGAAGAGCTTTTCGCACAAGGAGCATGATGGGTTCGTTGGATTCTCGGACAAATTGCTCGGTCTCATCCTCGGCATAATAATTGGACTTTTCAATGTTTTGCTCGTGCTGGCTTTGCTGCTGCCAATTTGCGGATTCGTGGCGCCATCGCTCAGCGAGCAGCTCCCTACGTGGTTCGATGGCTCCTACTTCGCAGAGGACATATATAACAACAATTTATTGCTGATTTTAATCCGCGACTTTATTTGCTAATATTTGAAATCCCCCTTGAATTTGCGAGGCGGGCGGTCTATAATTAGCTTGTCAACAACTTAAACAGTTCATAATATAAAAAGAGGAGATGTAATTATCATGTACAAAGAAGCAATTAGGCCAGTTTGGGCAGAAATCAACCTGTCAAACCTGGATTATAACATCAAGCAGATCAAGCAGAAAATCGGTGACCGCGAGATGATCGGCGTCATCAAGGCAGATGCTTACGGCCACGGCAGTGTCAAGGTAGCAGAAGTTCTCAGAGAAAACGGCTGCAAGACATTCGCAATCGCAACTCTTCAGGAGGCAGTAACGCTCCGTGAGGCTGGCGCAACAGAAGAAATCATCATGCTCGGCCTTACGCCTGACATGTATGCGGACACAATCGTAAACTACGACATCACACCAGTTGTTTGCTCCAGCGAGAACGCGGCGGCATTCGCAGCAGAAGCTAAGAAGGCAGGCAAGACCGTTAACGCTCTCATCGCAGTAGATACAGGCATGGGCAGAATCGGCTACCTCGCAGACGACCTTGACTACGCAATCGAAGATGTCAAGAAAATCGCCGCACTCGAGAATTTCCACATCAAAGGTATGTTCTCACACATGGCAACAGCAGACGCATTCGACAAGACATTCTCGCACCAGCAGGAAGCTAAGTACAACAAGTTCTACGAGGCGCTCACTGCTGCAGGAATCGAGATTCCGTTCAGAACCCTCGCAAACAGCGCATCGATTATGGAGCTCCCTACAGTTCACTTCGACGCTTGCCGCCCGGGAATCATCCTCTACGGTTGCTATCCATCGGACGAAGTTGACGTAAACCAGCTTTCAATCAAGCCAGTTATGTCCATCAAGGCAAACATCGTTCACCTCAAGGACGTTCCAGTTGGCTTCTCCTGCGGCTATGGACGCAAGTTCATTGCAGAGCGCCCGAGCAAGATTGCAACCATCGCTCTCGGCTATGCAGACGGCTATCCTCGTCCATACTCCGCTAAGGCAAAGGTTATCGTAAACGGCGTAATCGCACCTATCGCAGGCAATATCTGCATGGACCAGTGCATGATCGACGTTACAGACGTTCCAGATGTCAAGGTTGGCGACGAAGTTATCATCATGGGCAGCGACGGCAAGAACACGATTCTCGCAGACGATATCGCAAACGCAACAGGCACTATCAACTACGAAATCACTTGCGCATTCGGCCAGAGACTTCCAAAGGTTTACGTAAAGTAGAGTCAAGTTAAGTTAAAAGAAAATTTTAGCACCAGACCCTCGGTAATTTGCTTGCCGAGGGTTTTAATTTTGTTGGTGACTTTCCTGGTGATTTTGCCCTCAATTTCGAGTTAGCATATGCTAACCGAAAACCGCATGATTTCAACGTTTCTCGCTAGTTTTTTTTTGAGAACATTCGCAAAAAATGTTGACTTTCAACGCAGTAAAGAGTAACATATTACATGTATAGCTTTGTTAATTTTCCAACGAAGCAAGGCTATGCCCTATAATACTCAAGATGTAATAGTAAACTTGAAAAAGGAGGCAAAAAAGTTATGAAAACCAATGTCTCCCCTGCTAAAGGGGAAAACAACTTGGTCGCTTACGTGGCTTGTGCTGGTGCTGCTGCAGGCAAAGCCAGAGCCGCTGAATTCGAGTCCTGTGCTGACTTAATCGCAGCTGGATTCAAACGCGGTGAATGTAAGAGCGGCTGCTGTGGTATCGGCGATTGTATCAAGGCTTGTAAGCAAGACGCTATGAAGCTCGTTGATGGCAAGATCGTAATCGACGCCGAGAAGTGCGACGGCTGCGGCGACTGTGCTGCTGAGGGCGTTTGTCCACAGCATCTGATCCACATGATCCCTAAGGACGCAACTAACTTTATCCCTTGTTCCTCCACGGAAGAAGACGATGAACTTGTTAGACAGACTTGCGGATACGGCTGTATCGCTTGCGGAGAGTGCGAGCGCGCATGCCCAGAGGGAGCTGTTAAGATCATCGACAACCACGCTGTAATTGACTATGACAAGTGCGTTGGATGCGTTGCTTGTATGGTTAAGTGCAGAAAGAAAATTATCGTAGACACTCTCCACGACCTGACAGCACTCAAGTCAAACGTAGCATTCGTTAAGTGCGCAGGCGATGGAAGAACAGCTAAGAAGATTGAAGAACTTGGCATCACTTCCTGCAAGGAAGCAGCTAAGCAAGACCTCAAGGCTCTCGGACTTTGCTCAACAGGTTGCCTTGGACAGGGCGCTTGCGAAGCAGTTTGCCGTTACGACGCAGTCAAGGTTGTAGATGGCGTTGCTTACGTAGACCCAGACAAGTGCGTAGGATGCAAGGATTGTACATTTGCTTGCCCTCAGCACCTGATCACAATCGTTCCTTACAAGGGACAGAAGATGGTAGCTTGCTCATCCGAGGATAGCTGCGAAGATAAGGCAAAGGTTTGCTCCACAGGATGCTTATTCTGCGAAGACTGCAAAGCTAACTGCCCTAACCTCGCAATCTATGCAGACGGAACACACACAGTTATCGATCCAGAAATTTGCGAAGACTGCCACGTATGTCAATATGTATGCCCAAGAAATGTAATCAAAGAACTCGAAGTTCCAGAATACATCTTCATGCAGCGTGAGGCTCTTGGCCTTCAGGAAGGAGAATAGACATGAGAAAATTGAAAACAATGGACGGAAACGCCGCTGCTGCTCATGTTGCATATGCTTTCTCAGAGGTCGCTGCGATCTACCCGATCACACCATCCTCACCAATGGCAGAAAACATGGACGAATGGGTTTCCCAGGACAGAACCAACATCTTTGGTGAAAAAGTAAAAATCGTAGAGATGCAGTCCGAGGCTGGTGCTGCAGGTGCTGTACACGGCGCTATCGCAGCTGGTGCTTTGACATCGACTTTCACAGCTTCCCAGGGCTTGCTCCTCATGATTCCTAATATGTATAAGTTAGCTGGTGAGCAGACTCCTACAGTATTCCACGTAGCTGCTCGTTGCGTTGCTACACACGCCCTCAACATCTTCGGTGATCACTCCGACGTTATGGGTTGCCGTCAGACAGGTTTCGCAATGCTTGCATCGAACTCCGTTCAGCAGGCTATGGACCTCGCTGCAGTAGCACACCTTTCAGCAATCGGCGGACATCTTCCGATGCTCCACTTCTTCGACGGTTTCAGAACTTCTCACGAACAGCAGAAGATCGAAACTTGGGATTACGAAGACCTCAAGGAAATGGTAGATTGGGATGCACTCAAGGCATTCAAGGACAATGCACTCCATCCAAATCATCCACATACAATGGGCTCAGCTGAACAGCCAGAGACATTCTTCCAGCACAGAGAAGCTTGTAACGTTGTTTACAACGAAACTCCAGATCTCGTTAACTCCTACATGGAAAAAGTTAACGCAAAGATCGGAACTGACTACAAGCCTTTCAACTACTACGGCGCACCAGATGCAACAGAAATCATCGTAGCTATGGGTTCCGTTTGCGAATGCGCAGAGGAAGTTATCGACTACCTCAACGCAAAGGGCAAGAAGGTCGGCATCATCGAAGTTCACCTTTACAGACCATGGTCCAACAAGTACCTCTTCAACGTTATGCCAAAGACAGTCAAGAAGATTGCTGTACTCGACAGAACGAAGGAACCTGGCGGACTCGGCGAACCACTTTTCTTGGATATGGTTGCTGCAGTTAGAGGAACTGAATTCGAAGATTGCCTCATCTGCGGTGGTAGATACGGTCTGGGTTCCAAGGACGTACAGCCAGGCGACGTACTCGCTGCATACGAGAATCTTTGGTCGGATAGCCCTAAGAAAGAGTTCACACTTTCCATCTTCGACGACGTTACTAACCTCTCCATCCAGGGCTCAGAGAATCCTGACGTTGCTCCTAAGGGCACGAAGGCTTGCAAGTTCTGGGGACTCGGTGCTGACGGTACAGTTGGTGCAAACAAGAACTCCGTCAAGATCATCGGTGACCACACTGACAAGAAGGCTCAGGCTTACTTCCAGTATGACTCCAAGAAATCCGGCGGCGTAACGATTTCTCACCTGAGATTCGGCGACGAGCCAATCAAGTCTACATATTATATTAAGCAGGCAGACTTCGTAGCTTGTCACAACTCCGCTTACCTTTACAAATATGAAATGGTTCAGGACGTTAAACCAGGTGGATTCTTCCTGCTCAACTGCGTATGGAGCGACGAAGAATTAGAAGAACACCTTCCTGGACAGGTAAAGAGATACATCGCACAGAACAACATTCAGTTCTACACTTGCGACGCAGTATCACTTGCCAAGGAAATCGGCCTCGGTGCTAGAAGAACTAACTCCATCCTTCAGGCTGCTTTCTTCAAGCTCGCTGACATCATTCCTATCGATGAGGCAGTTGGCTACATGAAGGACGCAATCAAGAAGACTTACGGACGTAAGGGACAGAACATCGTAGACATGAACTGTGCAGCAGTAGATGCTGGTATCACTCATGTACACAAGGTAGAAGTTCCAGAAGCTTGGAAGACAGTTGAAGACGACGCTCCAGCTGCTGCTCTCGTAGGACGTGACAAGGTTCACACAGATTTCCTCAACGACATCCTCGTTCCAACAGGAAACCTTACAGCAGACAACGTTCCTGTATCCAAGTTCATATCCACTGCAAACGGCATGATGCCTGCAGGTACAGCTGCTTTCGAGAAGCGTGGTATCGCAGCAGACCTTCCGCACTGGAACATGAAGAACTGTATGCAGTGTAACTGGTGTTCATATGTATGTCCACACGGCGTAGTTAGACCATTCGTTATGACAGAAGCTGAGGCAGAAGGCGTAGCAGATACAACTACAATGAAGGGCGCTAAGGAATACAAGTTCACTCTTGCATTCTCGCTTATGGACTGCACAGGCTGCGGTTCCTGCGCAGAGGTTTGTCCAGCTAGAAACAAAGCCATCACAATGGCTCCAGCAGAAGACGAATACATGCACGGTGCACAGGCTAAGTTCGATCACCTTTACAAGGATATCACAGATAAGGAAGTTCCATTCAAGGACGATACAGTTAAGGGATCCCAGTTCAAGACTCCACTCATGGAATTCTCTGGCGCATGCCCAGGCTGCGGCGAATCTCCTTATGCTAAGCTGATCACTCAGCTCTTCGGCGACAGAATGTTCATCGCAAACGCAACTGGTTGTTCCTCGATTTGGGGTGCATCCGCTCCTTCCACTCCTTACACAGTAAATAAGGAAGGCAAGGGTCCTGCATGGGCTAACTCCCTGTTCGAAGATAACGCAGAGTTCGGCTTTGGTATGGCAACATCCATGAACGCTAGAAGAAACGAACTCAAGTCTGCAGCAGAAAGACTCTATGACGTAGTTGGCGAACCAGCAAAGGCTTGGGTTGCAGCTATGAACGATGCTAAGCAGGCAGAAGTTACTGGCGATGCTCTCCTTGCAGCAGCTGAGAAGATTGCTGACAAGAACGCAGACGCTAAGTACGTAGTAGATAACAAAGACATGCTCATCAAGCCATCAATGTGGATCTTCGGTGGTGACGGCTGGGCATACGATATCGGTTACGGTGGCGTTGACCACGTACTGGCATCCGGCGAGAACGTAAACATCATGGTATTCGATACCGAGGTTTACTCCAACACAGGTGGACAGTCCTCCAAGTCAACTCCTATCGGTGCAGTTGCTAAGTTCGCAGCTTCCGGTAAGTCCGTAAAGAAGAAAGACCTTGCACAGATTGCTATGGCTTACGGCTATGTATACGTAGCTCAGATTGCTATGGGCGCTAACCCTGAGCAGACACTCAAGGCACTCCGCGAAGCAGAAGCTTACGACGGTCCTTCCCTCATCATCGCATACGCACCTTGTATCAACCACGGCATCAAGGCTGGTATGAACAAGTCAATGCTCGAGATGAAGAAGGCTGTTCGCTCCGGATATTGGGATCTTCTCAGATACAACCCAGCACTCGCAGCAGAAGGCAAGAATCCACTTTCAATCGACAGCGCTGCTCCTACAGAAAGCTACAGAGACTTCATCATGGGCGAAGTTCGTTACAATTCACTTGGACTTAAGTTCCCAGAGAGAGCTGAAGAACTCTTCGAGAAGGGTGAAGAAATGGCTCTTGACAGATACAAGACTCTCAAGCACCGCAGTGACAGCTTTGATAAATAGAAAGGAGGATGGTTTACATGAAAAGGTTTGAAGTAACTTACAAAAGAAGACTTAACGACAACATGGTATGGCTGAAGATTTATGCCCCACTCGTTGCTCGTAAAGCAAAGCCTGGTCAGTTCATCATTCTTCGTACTGATGAATTTGGTGAGAGAATTCCTCTTACTATGGCTGGACATAACGAAAAAGACGGAACTATCGACTTGATCTACGCAGCAGTAGGTAGAACTACAATGCTCATGGATCAGCTCGAAGTTGGCGACTGCTTCGCTGACATCGTAGGCCCTCTCGGCAAGCCGACCCACATGGACGGACTCAAGAGAGTTTGCGTAGTTGGCGGTGGTACAGGTAACGCTCTTGCTTACCCACTTGCTTGCGGTATGCACGACCACGGTGTTGAAACTGTCATGATCGAAGGTTTCAAGACCAAGGACCTCGTAATCCTCGAGGATGAATTCCGTGCAGGCGTTGACACGCTCTATGTAATGACAGACGACGGTAGCTATGGCGAAAAGGGCTTCACAACTGCTAAGTTAGAAGAGCTCATCCAGGCTGGCGAGAAATTTGATGAAGTCATCGCTGTAGGTCCTCCTATGATGATGAAGTTCACTTGCCAAATCGCTGAGAAGTATGGCATCCACTCCGTTGCTTCCCTTACCGCTTACATGATCGACGGTACTGGAATGTGCGGCGGCTGCAGATGCATGATCGGCGGCGAGGACAAATTCGTATGCGTAGATGGTCCTGAATTCGATGGCGCACTGGTTGACTGGGATGACCTGATCAGAAGATCGGCATACTACAGAGATCAGGAAGCTGAAGATCGCGCTCACGTATGCAGATTAACAGGAGGTGTTCGTTACCATGATTAATTTAGTAAACAAGCAAAATGCTATGCCTGAACAGGCTCCTGATGTAAGAAATAAGAACTTCCTGGAAGTTTGTACAGGTTATACTGAAGAAATGGCTATCAGAGAAGCAATGCGTTGCTTCAGATGCCGCAAGAAACCTTGTGTTGCTGGATGCCCAGTAAACATCAAGATTCCTGACTTTATCGCAAAGGTTGCTGAGGGCGACTTCGAGGCCGCTTATCAGATCATCTCCGAGGACAGCTCACTTCCTGCAATCTGCGGTCGTGTTTGCCCACAGGAGAACCAGTGCCAGGGTCAGTGCGTACAGTGTGGCAAGGGCGAATCCGTTGCAATCGGTCGTCTCGAGAGATTCGTTGCTGACTGGCACGCTGCAAACTTTGGTGATGAAGAAATC
This sequence comes from Anaerovoracaceae bacterium, assembly GCA_963617285.1. Taxonomy (GTDB): domain Bacteria; phylum Bacillota; class Clostridia; order Peptostreptococcales; family Anaerovoracaceae; genus CAG-238. The sequence goes on from CAVEOR010000043.1 coordinate 8,250, forward strand.
AAGCCAGTTGAGGGTAACGGCCACAAGGTTGCTATCATCGGTGCAGGCCCTGCAGGACTTGCTTGCGCTGGCGACCTCATCAACAAGGGTTATGACGTAACAGTTTACGAGGCTCTCCACAAGACTGGTGGCGTACTCGTTTATGGTATTCCGCAGTTCCGTCTTCCTAAGGAAATCGTAGCTGCAGAAGTTGCTAAGCTCGAGGCTAAGGGCGTTAAGTTCATCACTGACGCCGTTGTAGGTCGTGCTATCACGGTTGACGAGCTGATGAAAGAAGAAGGCTACGAATCCGTATTCATCGGAACTGGTGCTGGACTTCCTTCGTTCATGCATATCCCTGGTGAGAACCTCATCGGCGTATGCTCCGCTAACGAATACCTGACTCGTATCAACCTGATGAAGGCTTACAAGCCAGAGTATGATACTCCAATCATGCACGCTGACAAGATCGCCATCGTTGGTGGTGGTAACGTAGCTATGGACGCTGCTCGTTGCGCTAAGAGAATGGGTGCAAGCGAAGTTTATATCATCTATCGTCGTAGCATGGACGAGCTTCCTGCAAGAGCAGAAGAAGTTCACCACGCTATCGAAGAAGGTATCATCTTCAAGCTTCTCAACAACCCAGTTCAGATCCTTGGCGACGAAAAGGGTAACGTTAGAGCTATCGAGTGCATTGAGATGGAACTCGGTGAACCAGATGCTTCCGGCAGAAGAAAACCAATCGAAAAGAAGGGCTCGAACTTCGAGATTCCAGTAGATATGGTTATCATGTCCATCGGTACAAAGCTCAACACTTTGATCCTCGACACGACTGAGAAGTTAGAAGCTAACCAGAAGGGCGGAATCGGAACTGACGATAACGCTGCTACTAACAGAGAAGGCATATTCGCAGGTGGCGACGCTGTAACAGGCGCAGCTACAGTAATCAAGGCTATGGGCGCTGGCAAGACAGCTGCTGCAAGCATTGACGAGTATCTTTCAAAATAAAGCTTAATAAGCCAAATCAATAAACTTTCAAGTTTACTTCGAAAAAGCCCAGGGCAAGCTCCTTTCTCCCTGGGCTTTTGCATTGCTCGGGGCGCCCGGGCGGCGGCGAGCGTCCGCGGCACAAGAAACCCCGCCTGGTCGAACCATTGGGCGGGGCTTGCAACTTATTTATATTAGATTGTTTGCGGGCTCCTCGCCCACGTGCACCAGCCTAGTCCGTGTAGTT
>CAVEOR010000044.1:0-9331 GCA_963617285.1 Anaerovoracaceae bacterium
TCGCGGCCCTGTGAAGCAAACCTTGAGTGGCTAGAAGTTCTCAGCGACGAGGACTTGCACCAATTGAGAGCAGCTATCATCCGCCGCATATTGGCGCCTGGCAGAAGGCGCGCGGCCTTTCAGTGAAGGTTCCCGAACTATACTAACAGGGAGAACCTTCTCCAGGCGGCGGGTTCTGCAATTTGCGTGGGACATACCGCAGGAGCGCTAAGAACTTCCCACGATAGGTGCGGCTGAACAGCTAGGCGCGGAGACACCGGTCAATGGATCACGTTTGTCTCGCGGCCCTGTGAAGCAAACCTTGAGTGGCTAGAAGTTCTCAGCGACGAGGACGTCCCACGTGAATTGCACGATACCCGCCGCCTAAAAAAGAAGGTTCCCGCGCCCGCGGGAACCCTTCCACTTTTACACTATGTTTATTGGTTTTCTTGAATGCTTAACCGCATGCACAATCGCCTGATTGTACGCCTCCTCGTCCGCATCGTGCTTCTCCTGGATAGCCTCCACCAGCACCATGTCCTTGACCTTCATGAGGCGAGTCTGATTGCCACGCTCGTTCTCGTCGAGCCGCATCCTGATGTACTTGATGGTCATCTCAAGCTGCGGAATCTTGACATACTCGAGAGCGTTAACGCGGCGCCGAGTCCTCTCCAGCTCCGCCGCGAGCATCTGAGCCTCCTTCTCCTTGGCGGCGAGCTCCAGCATCAGCGGGAACACATCCGCCAGACTTGCAATCGCCGAGTCGAGCTCGCCCGACGTATTCGCATAGCCGTAAGGATAGATGTTTCCCGGATCCTCCGCCGTCGTCGTGAAGTCGAACACCGGAACATCCACGCTCATCACGTTCTTGCCGCTCACCGACAGGTCAACGCCCTGCTTCGGATACATCAGCGCTTCCTCCAGCCCCTGGCGACTCATCACCGCCTGAGCGATTCCGAAAGACGCATACACATCCGCCAGCCGCGATTCGACCTTGTCCCGAAGCTCCTTATTCTCACGTGCAAGTTCAAGGAAACCCTTCATAAGCTCATCTCTCTTGTCCTTGAGGAGCTTGTGCCCTCGCACGGAAGTTGCGAGCCTCTTTTTCAAGGTCGTCAGCATCATGCGAGTAGGATTCACATTGAGTCTTTCCACTTTTGGCCTCCTTTTTCCTACAGATATTTCTCGATATATTCGTCCTTGATACGCTTCAGCTCGCTCTTCGGAAGGAGTCTAAGCAGCTCCCAGCCGAGGTCGAGCGTTTCCTCAATCGTCCTATCCGTGTCGTAGCCCTGCGAAACATATCTCTTCTCGAATTCCTGCGAGAACTCCGCATATTTCAGGTCGATATCCGAAAGAGCCGCCTCGCCCAAGATTGCAACGAGCTCGAGGTTTTCTTTACCCTTAGCATAAGCCGCAAACAGCTGGTTCATAGTGTCCGCATGGTCCTCACGCGTCTTGCCCTTGCCGATACCCTTGTCCTTCAGACGAGAAAGCGACGGCAGAACGTCGATCGGCGGCTTGATGCCTTTGCGATATAATTCATTTGATAGAATAATCTGACCCTCCGTGATGTAACCCGTAAGGTCAGGGATCGGGTGAGTCTTGTCGTTCTCTGGCATGGTCAGGATTGGAATCATCGTGATGGAGCCAGGGCAGCCCTTCTTACGGCCGGCACGCTCGTACATCGTCGCAAGGTCTGTGTACAGGTAACCAGGATAGCCACGGCGACCCGGAACCTCCTTACGAGCAGCGGAAACCTCACGCAGCGCCTCGGCGTAGTTGGTGATATCCGTCAAAATTACCAAAACGTGCATTCCCATGTCAAACGCCAAATATTCAGCCGCCGTCAAAGCCATACGCGGAGTTGCGATACGCTCAACCGCAGGGTCGTTTGCGAGGTTCATGAACATAACCGTTCTGTCGATAGCGCCAGTTCTGCGGAAGTCGGAAGCGAAGAAATCCGCCTCTTCATATGTGATACCGATAGCCGCGAAAACTACCGCGAATTTGCCAGCGTCGTCGCCGATAACCTTAGCCTGACGCGCAATCTGAGCCGCCAAATCCGAGTGCGGAAGTCCAGCACCCGAGAAAATCGGAAGCTTCTGGCCACGAACCAAGGTGTTCAGTCCGTCGATAGCCGAAACGCCAGTCTGAATGAACTCTGCAGGGTAGTCACGAGCCGCTGGGTTCATCGGAAGTCCATTGATGTCGAGCATTTTGTCCGCGATAATTTCAGGGCCACCGTCCTTCGGTCTACCCATTCCATCAAAGACTCTGCCCAGCATGTCTGGCGATACCGCAAGCTGCGTGCCGTGCCCCAGGAACCTAACCGTGCTCTGCTTCAGGTTGATGCCCTGAGATGCCTCGAAGAGCTGAACGAGCGCATTGTGGCCGTTTACCTCGAGGACTTTGCATAATCTCTTTTCTCCGCTCGGAAGCAGGATTTCGCCAAGCTCGTCGTATGTGACATCGTCAACGTCCTTTACGAGCATCAGAGGTCCTACAACTTCGCTGATCGTCTTATATTCTCTAATCATCCGCTTCAGCCTCCTCCTTCACGAGTGCATTGATAGTCGCACTGATATCATTCATGAGTTTTTCGAATTTCGCATCTATTTCGGATTCCTCTATGTATTTGAATCTGCCGATTTCCTCGCGCTGCGGGATAGCCGCAACCTTCGCAAATGACGCGCCCTTCTTGATGCCATCCACGCCTTCCTTGTAGAATGCGAGGATGAGCTTGAGGAGCTTGTATTGCTTGTTCATCGAGGAATACGTGTCGATATCGTGGAATGCGTTCTGGTGCAGATAGTCCTCACGAATCGACTTGCAGACCTCTAACTTCATTCTGTCCTCAGCCGAGAGCGAGTCAACGCCGACCAGCTGAACGATTTCGTTGAGCTCCGCCTCCTGCTGCAGGAGTGCGAGGGTCTGTGCTCTCATCTCTGGGAATTCCTTCGCAACGTTCTCAGCGTACCATTTTTCGAGCCTGTCTACGTACAGCGAGTACGACTGCAGCCAGTTGATAGCTGGGAAGTGACGAGCGTATGCCAGAGCCGAGTCGAGACACCAGAATACCTTAACGATTCTGAGCGTTGCCTGCGAAACCGGTTCGGAAATATCTCCTCCTGGAGGCGATACGGCTCCGATTGCCGACAAAGCGCCAATGCGTCCATCCTTGCCGAGAGAAACCGTTCTTCCAGCTCTTTCGTAGAACTGAGCAAGTCTGGAAGCGAGGTAAGCTGGGTAACCTTCTTCACCAGGCATTTCCTCGAGTCGACCGGACATCTCACGGAGAGCCTCGGCCCATCTGGAAGTCGAGTCAGCCATGAGCGCTACGGAATATCCCATGTCGCGGAAATATTCCGCAATCGTGATACCTGTATAAATAGAAGCTTCACGAGCAGCTACCGGCATGTCGGATGTGTTTGCAATGAGAACCGTTCTCTTCATCAAAGACTCGCCAGAGCGAGGGTCCTTCAGTTCAGGGAACTCCATCAGTACGTCTGTCATCTCGTTACCACGTTCGCCGCAGCCGATATATACTACTATGTCCGCATCCGCCCACTTAGCGAGCTGGTGCTGTACAACCGTCTTGCCGGAGCCGAAAGGCCCTGGAACCGCTGCAACTCCGCCCTTTGCGATAGGGAACATCGTGTCGATTACACGCTGTCCTGTGATGAGCGGCATCTCTGGAACGAGTTTCTCCTTGTACGGGCGGCCGCGTCTAACTGGCCACTTCTGCATCATGGACAGAGCCTTGATGTCGCCCTTCTTGAGGCCGCCCTCACCGTAATCCTCGGTCAGCCTGATTTTGCAAATCGTATGGTCTACGGTGTAGCTGCCGGATTCGATCGAGTCGATTACGCCGGTAACGCCGAACGGAACCATGATTTTCTGGGTTACGAGCACGGTTTCCTCGACCTCGCCGATGATGTCTCCCGCGGAAACCTCGTCTCCCGCCTTAACGAGCGGCTTGAACTCCCACTTTTTTTCTCGATTGAGGGAAGGAACCTTGACACCACGCGTGATGTTAGGTCCAACCGCCTTTACCATTTCCTCGAGAGGTCTCTGAATGCCGTCGTACATCGTCTCGATGAGTCCTGGCCCCAGCTCTACAGAAAGCGGCGCACCCGTTGATACTACTGGAACCCCTGGCCCGATGCCCGCGGTCTCCTCGTAAACCTGAATGGACGCTCTGTCGCCTCTCATCTCTATAATTTCTCCAATCAGACCCTGCTCGCCTACATGGACAACGTCGTACATGTTCGCTTCTTCCATGCCCGTCGCAACGACCAGCGGTCCGGATACTTTCAATACTTTACCTTCTGCCATTTTAGTTTCCTCCAAATAATATGTCCGCTCCGACAGCTCTCTCGACCGACTTCTTGACGGAAGTCATGCCTATGCCCAGGCTCCCCTCGCTCCCTGGAATCGGGATAATCGCTGGGATTCTGAGGTCCGTGTACTCGTCGACCTCAGCCTGCATGTACTGATAGAGTTGCTCGGTCACATATATAATCGCGAAATCCTCCTTTGCGAGGTGCCTCAGCGTTTTCTTCGCCTCTTCAGGGTCGTCCGTCGGGAAGACCTCCAAGCCCACCGCGCGGAACCCGAGCACGCTCGTTCTGTCGCCTATTACGCCAATCTTATACATAAGTTTCCCTTAGCCTTTCTGCGATCTGCCCTGCGCTCATCTTCGCACCGAGCCCCGCCAGAATTATTCTGAGATTCTTCACTTCCATCTCGGTCGCAATCAGGAAAGCCGCCACGGTCTCGAGCCCGAACGACTCGTACCTGCACTTCTTCGCGTATTCAATCTTCAAATCATCAAAGATTTTCTCCAGCGTGCTGAAGCTACCCGTCTGGCTAACTTCCTCTGCGCCTACTGCGAATACATCACCAAAGCCCGCGTAGCGCACCTTATCGGCAATGCTCGCATAACTCTCTTCGTAGGCACCTTTGAAGAATTCCTCCTCAAAAGTCCCGCCTCCGAGAAATACCTTGTCGAAGAAGTTTTTCGACTTGCCAATCTTCCTGAGTCTGATAAATGCTCCCATGTTCAGGATGTCTATCAAAAGCTTTACATAGCCAATCACGAACTCATTGCCGAGCTTTTCGGCCTCCGCAAGCATATCCGCGTAACAAGCCCTGTCGAGGATGATGTCGATTTCCTGCGGGTCGCCCGTCTTAGCGAAACTTTCATTCGCCGCACTTATCGCTTCCTTCATGAAAGCCGACATAATCGCAAATTCTCTCTTTCTGATTGCCTCTTCCATCTTCTCCATTGGAATTGAGGAGATGTCTGCTGCGAACGCCGCCGGATCTTGCTTCAGAGCCTCGACCTTCAGCAGAACCTTCGCGTTGTGATAGTCGTTCGGATACAGGAAGAGCTTCATCTCTGGATCCTCTGGGAGGATTGAAAATACTAGGTTATAGGCCTCTGCTAACTTGGCACTCAGCGCCGCGTCAGCGTCCTCGCCAGCGTAGCCGTATTCTGCCAGAACCTTCATAGCGTCCGCGACGCTGGCCTGCTCAGCCACCTTCTCGAGGTCACCGCGCCCCAGCAAATGCACTTCCTTGCTGCGAATCAGAACTGATGGGAAAACATAATCAAATTCGTTTTTGTTTGCCATATCACGTTCCCCCTATGCGAAAAGAATCTTTGCTGCCTCTCCTGCCAGCTCCTGCTTGTGCTCGCGAACCAGCGACTCAATAGTACAATCCGCGAATGTCGAGCGATATGTGATTATGTATCCGCCCTTCATGTCGCCAGTCTTCTCGTCGAGCGTGAATCTCTCCGCGTACTGGATTTCGTCGCCGTACTTGTCCTTTCTCTTCTGAGCAACCGCCGCGTTCAGGCCATCTACGACCTTCTGACCGATGGCATCCTTTTCCTTCTGATTCATCAAAATCTTGCCGCCGTACATGTCTGCCGCAGTCCCGAGCGAGATGAGAAGGTCGATGTATTCGTCCTTGTCCATCGCAACTATCGCATCAACAGCCTGCTCGAAGCACTCCGTGAGAATCTCCTGCTTTTTCTCGAGGATGATCTTGCCCGCGTCTATGTCGGCAACAGATTTTCTGTATTTTACTATATTGTCTTTTTCCGTTTGGCCCTGCGCAAGTGCCTCCGCCAAAATTTTGTCTGCCTTTTCCTTTGCCTCGGCTAAAATTGACGAAGCCTCGCCTTGGGCTTTCGCAACCGCCTCATCGTAGGCTGCCTTCGCTTCGCCTGTGATGCGGTCGGTGATTTTCTCTATGCCCATAATTTTTCCTCGTCTTTCCTAATCTTAAACCGGAATTCTCAGCCAAATGAGTACCGAAACGAGCAATGCGAAGATTGCGTATGTTTCTACCATTGCGGTGTAGATGATACCCTTAACCATCTGGTCTGGGCGCTTCGCTGTGAGCTGAAGTGCTGCAGCTGCTGCCTTGCCCTGCGCGATGCCGGACCAAATACCAACAGCTCCGATTGGAATGCCTGCGCACAGGAAGTAGAAGCCCTGCGCCGCCGTGAGGTCAATCATGTTGCCGCTCAGCAGGCCGATCTTTACCATGATAAGGAAAGAGATGATCAGGCCGTAGATACCTTGCGTACCAGGGAGTGCCTGAAGGATGATTGTTTTACCGAATTTCTTTGGGTCTTCTGCAACTACTGCTGATGCCGCCTGACCTGCGATGCCAACGCCCATAGCCGAGCCGATGCCCGCCAGTGCTGCGATTGCCGCTCCCAAAATTGCTAAACTGTTTCCGTCGATATATTCAAAAAACATTTTATTTCCTCCTGTTTTTCTTCTTTATTTATTTGACCTTGCGAAATCTCACTCTCGCAACTCTCCAAACTTCACTCTCTGTAAGGCCACTGCGTATCAAGCCTTACAGTTTAGTCGTTTACGATTCTGATGTACTTCGTCCTCGCGCTGAACGGCTCGAATGGCTCGCCGCCGTCTATATAGAATTTGCCGAAGAACTCAACGTACTGGAGTCTCGCTGAGTGGATGAATGCGCCCAGCATGTTGATTGCGAAGTTGATCGCATGTCCTACCGCAAATATGAGCACGAACAGGACGAGTCCTGCGACTCCGCCTCCGAAGAGCGAGCCCATCGTGTTTACTACCTGCGCGATTACGCCCGTTGCAAGTCCGAGTGCCAGGAGCCTTGCGTATGACAGGATGTCAGAAATCCAGCTTGTAATATTATATAGATTTCCGAGTGCGCCTGTGATCATGCCTATGCCCTTCTTGCCTCTGGCGCCTGCAATCAGAACGCCTATAGCTCCGATGATCGTCGCGTACATTCCGATGCTCGTGAGCACCTGTGAGTCGAACGCTGCCGAACCGCCTAGCCAAGCTGCCAGCCCGAGTATCGTCACCGCCCAAACGCCTTCATCGAAGATTGCGTCCGCTACCTTGCCTTCCTTCAGCTGCATGTATGCCTGAATTCCCATGCCGATAAACAGGTGAATTACACCTAATATCAGCGAGAAAATGAGCAGCTTCATCGGGTCTTCCAGCGGGTTAAACCAAATCGCGTTGAAGGCGATTTCCTTGCCGAGGAATGTCCCCGTGAACACGCCTATCAAATCCCCGAAGAAGCCTCCGAACAGCGCTCCCCAAATCACTGTCGAAATGCCGCAATAGAAGAAAAGCTTAATCATCTTCTGCATCGTGCCTTCGAGGTCGAATTTCTTCAGCAGCACCGCACATCCTACCGCGAGCAAAAGTCCGTAGCCCGCGTCGCTGAACATCATTCCGAAGAATATGATGTAGAACAGCGAGTAAATCGATGTCGGGTCGAAGCCTCTATACGCTGGCAGCGAGTACATCTGCGTGATGACTTCCGTCGGTGCGAAAAAGCTCTTGTTCTGCAGGAGCACGGGAACTTCCTCGTCCTCCTCTGGATCCCTGAATTTATAGTATGCTCCCAGCTCGTCCAGCGTCTGGCTGACGTCTGCTGTGGCTCTCTCTGGAATCCACCCCTCTAACATGAACGTCTTTCTCGTCCTGAGAAGTCTTTCGCGAATTCTTTCTTTGTCCTCTCGGATCGTGAAGTAATCCGCGTAGTCCTCGATTGCTTCCTTTGAATTAACGTGCTTTGCGACATTTTCTTTTTCGCGGCTCGCGTCGCCTACCGCAACTTCCTTCTCTTTATTCAGTTGTTCTAAATTCTCTTTTGCAGTTCCTCTGAACGCTGACAGGTCGATTTCCGAAAAGCCTATATTCTTGAGTGCAGCGAGGCAACTTGGGGTTTCCTCCCGCCCGCTTATCATCGCCACATAAATGAAATCCTTCTCGTCGCTTACTTGCCTCAATTCAGCAAAGTTGAACGATTCCGCATCCTCGGACGCTTTCACCAAAGCCTCTACCTCCGCAAAAGTCTTTACTTCCGTCTTCGGGATGATTCCGAGCGTTATGTCGGATGACTTCGTGTGCCTTACGTCGAGCGGGATGTCTAGTTCCGCCCAAGGCGTGAGCGTCATGATGCTCGTCTCGGCTCTGTTGGCGCGGCCTTCTGCTTGCTTCACCGCTTCCTCGAGCCCCAAAATTTCTTCTATCTCACTATACATCTTTTCTTGCGTCGCCTCGACCTCGGCCAAGTGCGATGCCTTCACCCTGCGTCTTGTAAAAATCAGCGGCTCTTTGAGCTGTCCGTACTTGGCGATGGCTTCGAGCGCCTGATTTGCCTTCGCAACCTTGCCCGCGTACGCTTCTGCGTCCGCTGATGCTGCGTCCGGCATGAGGGTGATGTCGCCTGCTGCTGTGCCTGGAATCTCTGAAATTTCAACCACGCCCATTCTCATCAGCCCGGAAATCAGTCTTTTCTTATCCTGCTCAAGTCCGAGAACTGCAATTCTTTGCATTCTAACTATTGACACTGATCTTCGCAATCCTTTCCGCTATCATCGAGATAGCCTCATTTTTCTTCGCTTCCGCCGCCTGCGCCAGACTCGCTGCTTCCGACTGGGCTTTCGCAAGAGCATCCCTGTAGCTCTGCTCTGCTGCCGCCTCGCCCTCCTTCTGGAGCTTCAGCATCTGGTCCTTTGCCTGGGCATCAGCCTTCTCAATTAACTTTCTTGCTTCGGAGTTCGCTTCTTCGACGATTCTGGTCGCCTCAGTCTTTGCTTCTTTCAAGCAAGTTTCTGCGTTTTCCTCGGCCTCGCGAATCGTATTTAGTTCTTCTGTAAACACATACTCGCCTCCTTTACAAAAATTAAAACCCAACCCCTTATATAAATTTTACCACTTTGCAAAACTATCAAACTAAATTTTTTGAATCTTGTACTAATTTTTGAACAAGAACAGAAAATTTTCGGAAAATTCGGAAATTTTCCAAGATTAATCTGCGG
>CAVEOR010000045.1:0-2565 GCA_963617285.1 Anaerovoracaceae bacterium
TCTATGCCCATGTCGTTGCAATTCCTGATATAGCGGGCGATCATCCTCGCATCGCCCATTACCGATGTCATGAGCGCCGCCATGAACTCAACAGGATAGTGCTTCTTGAGATAGCCTGTCTCGTAGGCTAGTACCGCATAAGCCGCCGCATGCGACTTGTTGAAAGCGTACTGCGCGAAGGTCTCCATGTCATCAAATATCGCCTCCGCGGCTTCCTTGCTGATGCCGTTTCTGAGGCAGCCAGGAATCTCTACGCTACCATCTTCCGCCAGCTTGCCGTTGATGAAATACTCCTTTTCCTGAAGCATGACATCCTTTTTCTTCTTGGACATCGCGCGGCGCACCAGGTCCGAACGCCCGTAGCTGTACCCGCCGAGGTCACGCACGATCTGCATAACCTGCTCCTGGTACACCAGGCATCCATATGTAACGTCGAGAATCGGCGCGAGCTCAGGGCAAGCGTACTTGATTCCCGATGGATTTTTCTTATTCTCAATGTATTTCGGGATGGAGTCCATTGGGCCTGGGCGATAAAGTGAGATGCCCGCCACCACATCCTCGAAGCACGTCGGGTGCAGGTTCTTCATGAACTGCGTCATTCCGCTGCTCTCCAGCTGGAACACGCCGCCAGTGTTGCCCGCCGAAATCATCTCGTAAACCGACGGATCGTCATATCCCATCGACGCGAAATCAATCTCCACGCCGTAATTTTCCTTTATCAAAGCGAGCGCGTCGCGAATAACCGTGAGGTTTCTGAGCCCGAGGAAGTCCATCTTAAGCAGCCCGAGTTCCTCAATCGTGGTCATTGTGAACTGGGTCGCTGGACCTTTTTCCGACAAATATAAAGGTACGTATTCGTCAATCGGAGCCTTGGAAATTACAACGCCTGCTGCGTGAGTCGAAGCGTGGCGCGGCATCCCTTCCAGAGCCTTCGCCATGTCGATGACGTTTCGAGTTTCCTCGTCGCCCTCGTACATCGCCTTGAGCTCAGGGCTCGTCGCGAGCGCCTTATCTATTGTCATTCCAAGGTCGAACGGAATCGCCTTGGCAATCTGGTCCGTCTTCTGGTAGCTGACGGAAAGCGCACGACCGACGTCGCGAACCGCCTGCTTAGCCTTCATAGTACCAAAGGTGATGATCTGCGAAACCCTGCCCTCGCCGTACTTGCGAGCGACATAGTCGATGACCTCCTGCCTGCGTTCGTAGCAGAAATCTACGTCGATATCCGGCATGCTCACGCGCTCAGGATTGAGGAATCGCTCGAAAATCAAGTTATATCTGATCGGGTCAATGTCTGTAATCTTGAGGCAATATGCGACGATAGAGCCGGCCGCCGAGCCTCTGCCCGGACCGACCATGATGCCATTGCTCTTGGCGTAATTGATGAAGTCCCAGACAATGAGGAAGTACTCAACATAGCCCATGCTCTCAATGGTGCCGAGCTCGTACTTGAGGCGCTCTGCGAGCTCGCGCGGCGTGTGCTCCGTCGAGTAGCAGGTGCCTTCCTTGTAGACTGCGTTTTCTGGCGAGCGAATGGCACCTGCGCTGCTGTCTGCCGCGGCCGCACTTGTGTCAACCTCGGCTGCGGCCGCCCCCGCGAACACTACGCCGAACCTCTCCTCGAGCCCCGCATAGCAGAGCTCCCTGAGATATTCCGTGTTCGTCTTGCCGTCCGGTGCCACGAACTCTGGCAAGTGATATTTGCCGAATTCAAAATCGTAATTGCACTGCTCGGCAATCACCTGTGTGTTATCGCAAGCCTCTGGCAGGTACGAGAAAATCTTGCGCATCTCGTCCTCGCTCTTGAGGTAAAATTCGTCGTTCGGGAACTTCATGCGCTTCTCGTCGTCGAGCGTCGTCGCCGTCTGAATCGCCAGCAGCACATCATGCGCCTTCGCGTCTTCCCGTCTTACATAGTGCGCGTCGTTGGTCGCAACCATTGGAACGCCTAGCTCTGCGGCAATCTTCTTCAGCCCCGGCAGAATCTTTCGCTCCTCTTCAAGCCCCTGGTCTTGCACTTCGAGATAGAAGTTTCCGTCGCCGAAGATTCCCAGAAGTGCCTCGGCCTCTGCCTTTGCGCCTGCGTAATCGTCGTAGAGCAGGCGGTGCTGAATCTCACCCGCGAGGCAGCCCGAAAGGCAAATCAGTCCTTCGCTGTGTGCCGCGAGTACGTCTTTGTCGATACGCGGCTTGTAGTAGTACCCGTGGATGAAGCCCTCGGAGACGATCTTGATCAGGTTCTTGTAGCCGACCTCGTTCTTGGCGAGCAAAATCAAGTGGCCCTGACGCTTGTCGCGTTCGGCATCCTTGTCCGTCAATTTGCGCGCAGCGGTATAGACCTCGCACCCGATAATCGGATGGATGCCTTGCTTCTTACATTCCTTGTAAAAATCCACCACGCCGAACATAACTCCGTGGTCGGTAATCGCAAGGTCGGTCATGCCGAGCTCCTTCGCCCGTGCCACAACATCCTTGATGCGAGCCGCACCATCCAGCAAGCTATATTCAGTATGTACGTGCAAATGCGTGAATGCCATTTTAGGGTCTCCTATTATTTACCGCTCC
>CAVEOR010000045.1:2673-9283 GCA_963617285.1 Anaerovoracaceae bacterium
TTCTTAGTCGTGCTAAACACACCGTAAACCTTCTGTCCGTTAACCGTCTTATATGCGCGAACCTTGACATAGTACGTCTTGCCCGCCTTCAGTCCAGTCACGGTCTTCGTCAGCTTGCTAGCCCCGCTGACCGTAACCTTCTTTGTTGTCTTACTAGTAAAATTCTTGCTCGTCGAAAGGTAAATCTGGTAGCCGCTTACTGTAGTTGCCTTCTTGTATGTCACCTTGATTTTGCCCTTAGCTGCCTTTGCTACCTTCGACAAAGTTACCTTGCTCGGCACGCATTTATTCACGCATTTATAGTAAATTGCCAGCGCGTAATATGCCTGCTCCGTCGCCATCTGGTTGTATACAGGCTGGTAGCTGCCGCTCGCCGTGTTCACGTGCTTGAATCCGTAAACCGGATTGCCCGTCTTCGAATCCGTCTCCTCCGTGTAGAAACTCATCAATGCGTCGATTACGCTGTTCCCATTCTTAATAAAGCGAGAATCCGTGTCTGGGTTTACCCCGCAGAGTGCCAATCCACAAATAGCCTGTGCACAGCTCTCGGAGTTCGAACTTCCCCAGCTCGTAAATCCACCGTCATCCTTCTGAGCCTCTGAAAGGAATGTGATGGCCTTGTCGATTGCTTTCTTGACCTTGCTCTGGCTCACGCCTGCTGCCTTTGCCTTGCTACTCGAAAGATATGGAGAAAGTGCAATCATTGCCATTCCAGTCATGTCGACATCGGACACACCGTTATATCCGCTCGCACCCTCGACATCTGCCTTGGTCTGCAGGCTCCAGCCGCCGTCCGAAATCTGGTTTGCGAGGATGTAGTTCACCATGCGAGCCCTTGAATTCTGGCGGCTCTTCTCGGTCTGCCCCTCCGCGAGCTCGGAATCCGCAAGCTTGCCGTATTTCTTGTAGTATGATTTTTTTAACTTTGGTATGCTATAGTTTCCGCTATCAAGCGCGATAAGCGCCCAAATCGGGCCGTTCATTCCCTGCCACTTGACATTGACAAAGTCTGCGAGCGCCGCAGTCAAATCGTATCCGTCGATATCAGTTGCGTCGAATCCTCCGTACGTGCATGCGATAATCGCTCTGGAGTACTCGGTAAATTTCTTGTCGTGAAGGATGCCGCTCGTCCCGCGATAGCCCTCCTTCAAAGTGTTAACTAAATTTTTCTTGTATGTCTGGACGTAGGAAGGGCTCATGTCGTAGCCAGCGTTTCCAAGCCCGTAAATCACCCATTCTCCGCCAATCGAGCCAAGGTTCGGGTCGGTCACTGTGCTATATAAATAGTCGCCTGTCTTCTCGAATGCCGCCTTGACGTCGCCCTCGCTAACCGACTTTGCCTGAGCAAATCCAGTACCGCCAAACACCATCGTGAAGCCTACCGCAAGTGCCAGCGCCAGGCTCAGCATTCTTTTTCCTTTAATTCTTCGTATTAATCCTGCCATGTAAATCACCTTCTTTTCTTTTATTGCTTATCCATCAAATTGCCAGCCGCCCGCCAGCAATCAAAATTCTTAGCCCATCCACTCGTCGGCGCCGACATCCGTGCCGAGGCCTTCGCAGGTGTAGCACCAGACGATTGTGTCGCCGTCCTTGAGGTAGTACGACGAGCATCCGTAGTTCGGGAACCAGTCGTTGACCTTGTACATCCAGCCGCTCTGCGGGCCGCCGTCGAATTCGTAAAGGTAGTTGATGCCCTCTATATAATATGAAGCGTAGAGCGGCGTGTAGCTGAACTCGAGCTGTATGTCGTTGTTCCTGCAGAGCGTATTGAGCGCGTCGAATACCGTGTTGTCCGTCGTTCCCTTGTAGGTCGTCTTCTCTAAGATTACGCCGTCGCTCGGGATGTAGTCTTTAATCGCGTCATTTTCCAGCTTACTCATATCGCTCGAAAGCGTGTCGCACCTGATTTCCAGCGTTACCGTCACCGGCTCTGCATTCTCTGGCTTGAGCGCCGCGTTGCCAGCGTTGGAAGCCGTTGGGTCGTCCGAATTGTCGACCTTGATTTCCTCGGAGCTGAGTTTTTCCTTCTCTTCCTCGGTGAACTTCAGGTCGGAGGCTTTCTTGACTGTCTTCTCGGACTTGCTGTCTTTCTCTTCTTCAGCGTCCTTCTCGTCCTCGCCGTCCTCTGTGGCCTCTGCGTTTCCGTCGTCCGCATCCTGCTCGTAAACATCTTCGCCCGTGCCGATTACGGTGTTGCCCTGACCGTCCTCGAGCTTCGCATCTTTATTCTCAATGCTGAGCCCGACAACCGTTGCAATTGCTATGACTGCTACGAGTGCAATCAGCGCATACTTGCGGGCCCGCTTCGCCTTCATCTTCTTGACCAAATCATTTTTCTCAGGGAGATTTGCCCCTGAATTGTTTTTTTCTAAATCTTTATTTTCCAAATTTTCCAAATTGCTTGCCCCTCCGTGTCGACGTGATTTTTATTGAATACCATCTAAATACTGTCCGTTATATTTTATCATATTTTGAACGAAGATTAAACACATTTTTGGCTTTTCGTGGGTGTTAAATTCCCGCAAATTATGTTATACTATGTTAGGTTAAAGCGAGCGGCGGACGGCATGCAAAGCACAGCGTTCGGCGGGCGGCGGACGGCACGCAAAGTGCAAACTAACTATCGAAAGGAACAGGGAACTAAATGTCAGCATTTGTTAGATTTGAGAACGTTAAGAAAACTTACCAGATGGGCGAGGTCACCATTGATGCGCTCAGGGATGCGACCTTCGAGATAGAAAAAGGCGAAATCTGCGTAATCGTCGGGCCTTCGGGAGCTGGCAAAACCACGCTTCTCAACATCCTCGGCGGCATGGATACGCTCTCGGATGGACATGTTTTCTTGGATGACAAGGAGATTTCCAAGTACAGCTCGCGGGAGTTGACGACATATAGACGGTATGAGATTGGGTTTGTGTTCCAGTTCTACAATTTGATTCAGAATTTAACAGCGCTGGAGAATGTTTCGCTGGCGGCGCAGATTTGCAAGGATCCGATGGATGCGAAGGAGGCGCTGACGCAGGTTGGACTGGCGGATAGGCTGAACAACTTCCCTGCTCAGCTTTCGGGCGGCGAACAGCAGAGGGTTGCGATTGCGCGTGCACTTGCCAAGAACCCTAAGCTTCTCCTCTGCGACGAGCCGACGGGCGCGCTGGATTATAACACGGGCAAGGCGATTCTCAAGCTCCTGCAGGATGCGGCCCACGAGACGGGCATGACGGTCGTTATCATCACGCACAACTCGGCGATTACTCCGATGGCGGACCGCATCATCCGCGTGAAGAACGGCACGGTTTCCTCGGTTGAGATGAACGAGAACAAGGTTCCGGTTGAGAATATAGAATGGTAGGAAGGCAATTTTTATGAAGAACGCTATGACAAAGACAACTTTGCGCGAAGTCAAGGGCTCCTTCAGCCGCTGGATTGCGATACTTGCAATCTGTATGCTGGGAGTCGGGTTTTTCTGTGGGCTGAAAGTCTGCAAAGAGGCCTTTATTTTGACGGGCGACACCTTCCTGTCGAAAAATCATTTCTATGACTTCGAGCTCATGTCGACGCTCGGGCTTGAGGATAAGGACGTGGATAAATTCGCGGCTCTGGACGGCGTTGCTACTGCCCGCGGAAGCTACTCCACGGATGCGCTGTTTACGATTTCGGCGGATGGAGTTTCGAATCTGCCTGCTGACAGCCAAGCTGCTGAAAGTGACAAGGATGCGTTTGCTATCGACGAGCAAAAGGGCGAGAAAGTCGCGAAATTCCATGCGCTCATCGACGACATGAACACGCCTGAACTCAAGGCTGGCAGGCTTCCTGAGGCGGCGAACGAGTGCGTCGGCGACTTGAAATATTTCACGGAATCCGATATCGGCAAGATTATCAACATCACTGAGAATAACGACGAGGACACGAGAGACCTCTTCAAATACGATAGCTATGAGATAGTCGGCATTTGCGACTCGCCGCTCTACCTCAACTTCGAGCGTGGCTCCACTTCGCTCGGAAACGGTAGCGTCGCTACTTATCTATATGTCCCGCTCGACGGCTGGGACAGCGAAGTTTACACAGAGATCTATGTCACGCTCGAAAACGGCGGGACTATCTACAGCGACGAGTACAAGGCAAACGCAGACGCGATGGAAACTCCTCTCGAGGATACCCTCTCCGCCTGTGCGAGCAGCCGCTACGATGACATATTAGAGGAAGCGAATGAGAAGCTGGATGACGCGCGAGACGAGCTCGCGGATGCGAAGAAGGAACTTGCAGATGCCGAGAGCGAGCTCGCTGACGGGCAGAAGAAAATAAATGATGGCGAGCGTGAGCTCGCTACTAATAAGAAAAAGTTAGAGGATTCGGCTGCTACGCTCAAGGAGTCTCGGAAGAAGTACGAGGACTCGCTGGCGGAGTTCAATACTCAGAAGGATGAGGCTTATGCGCAGCTGGATGCTCAGAAGGCTCAGATTGATGCTATGGCCGGCGCCGCTGGCGGGACAGGCGCCTCCGGCGGGGCGGCCGCCGGCAGCGGCAGCACTGCTGGCTCTGGGGCTGCCGCTGCGGCTGGCTCCGCGGGCGCAGGCTCTGGCGGCGGAGCCAGCTCGGCTGCGGAGGCCGCTGGGAGCTCGGGAGCCTCCGCAGCCGCGGCGGCCGCCTCGGCCTACGACCAAGCTCTCGCCCAGTACAACCAAGCCAAAGCAGAACTCGACGCCAAGTTCGCAGCGGCCGAGGCAGAACTCGCCTCAGCCAAAGCCAAGTTAGAATCCGGCGAAAAGGAGCTCGAGCAAGGCTACCAGAAGCTTGTGGACGGCGAGAAAGAGCTCGCTGAGTCCAAGCAAAAACTCGCCGACGGACGCAAAGAGCTCAAAGACGGCAAGCAACAGGTCAAGGACGGCGAGCGCGAGCTCACCAAGGCCGAGAACAAACTCGACGACATCGAAAACCCGAAGACCTACGTCCTCGGCCGCGATACGAACATCGGCTATGTATGCTTCGATAACGACACAAGTATAGTAAACTCAATCGCCAAGGTATTCCCGGTATTTTTCTTCCTGGTAGCGGCCCTCGTGTGCATGACTACCATGACCAGAATGATCGACGAGCAGCGCACCCAGATCGGAGTCCTGAAAGCTCTCGGCTATAGCCGCCGCAGAATCCTCGGCAAATACGTATTTTATTCGGCAAGCGCCTCGCTAATCGGCGGCGTTGTCGGCTTTATCGGCGGCTCGTTCCTCTTCCCGAACGTCATCTGGACGGCCTATGGAATGATGTACGATTTCGCAGATTTGATATACGTAGTCAACCCTCTGCTCGGCGCCCTCTCGGTGCTCGCAGCGCTCATATGCTGCGTGGGCACGACGATTTTCTGCTGCTACACCGAGCTGAGAAATGTCCCTGCTGAACTCATCAGACCGAAGGCACCCGCGCTCGGCAAGCGAATTCTGCTGGAAAGAGTGCCATTTATTTGGAACCGCCTCAAGTTCCTCCACAAAGTCTGCATGCGAAATATTTTCCGCTACAAGAAAAGATTTTTCATGATGGTCCTTGGAATTTGCGGCTGCACGGCCCTGCTCATCACGGCGATGGGCCTGTCCGATTCGATTAAGAACATAATCTCCGTCCAGTACGACGAGATTTTCCATAACGATTTTGCCGTAACCTTCGACCGCGGCATCACAGAGAAGGAAGAAAAAGCCTTCGTCAGCGACAATTCCGATTACGTCGACAAAGCGCTTTTCCTCAACACTTTATCGGTTGATGCGCACGTCGGCGACCACGTAAAATCAGTAAATATGATCGTTGCTGACCCGAGCGACAACGTCGCGGAATTCATCACTTTGAAGAACGATGACGGCGAAATCGCATATCCGCCAGACGGTCACTGCGTCATCAACGACAACCTCGGCACGAACCTCGGGCTCGGCGTTGGCGACACGCTGACGGTCTACGATAGCGACATGAACGAAATGGATCTCGTAATCGACGCGCTTTGCGAGAACCACGTGTATAACTATGTTTACATCACGCCTGCGACATATGAGGCGAACTGGGGCGAGTCGGAGATAAACACGGCATTCGTCATCGGTCACCACGACAGCGAGGGCGTGCTCGAAAATCCGCACGAAGACGGCGCCAAGCTGATGGACGCAGCACACGTCGCCTCCGTCAGCATTAACCAAGACATGCGCGACAGAGTTACGAACATGATGAAGAGCCTCGATTATATCATCGCCCTCGTCATGGCATGCGCGGGAGCGCTCGCGTTCATCGTGCTGTACAACCTCACGAATATCAACATCACCGAGCGTATCCGCGAAATTGCGACCATCAAAGTCCTCGGCTTTTACCCAGGCGAAACGAACGCCTATGTATTCCGTGAAAACTTCGTGCTGACGGCGATTTCTGCCCTCGTGGGCATCCCTGCAGGCAAGTATTTCCACAAGTTCGTGATGAGCGAGATACAGATCGACCTGCTGAGCTTCGACGTGCACATCGAGCCGACGAGCTACCTGATTGCGGTAGCCCTCACCTTCCTCTTTGCGCTGATCGTCAACTTCGCCATGTACTTCCGCCTCGAGCGAATCAACATGGCCGAGTCCCTGAAGTCCATCGAATA
>CAVEOR010000046.1:0-9180 GCA_963617285.1 Anaerovoracaceae bacterium
CAGGAAAAGGAACCCAAGCAGTTAAGATCGTAGAAAAGTACGGAATTCCGCACATCTCTACAGGCGATATTTTCAGAGAGAATATCAAGAACGGAACTGAGCTCGGTAAGAAGGCTCAGGAGTACATGAACGCAGGCAAGCTCGTACCGGATGATCTGGTAATCGAAATCGCTACGGACAGACTCACCAAGGACGACTGTAAGGACGGATTCCTTCTCGATGGATTTCCGAGAACAGTTTATCAGGCAGAGAAATTAGACGAATTCCTCGCTGCTCGCGGCGGCAAAGTTGATGTAGTACTCGACATCGCCGTTGGTAAAGAAGAGCTTATCACAAGACTCACGGGCAGAAGAGTTTGCAAGGCATGCGGAGCAAGCTTTCATGTAGTAAACATCCCTCCTAAGAAGGAAGGCGTTTGCGACTTTTGTGGCGGCGAGCTCATCCAGAGAGCTGATGACAACCTCGAGACTGTTACTAACAGAATCGACGTTTACGAAACACAGACTATGCCTTTGATCGAATATTATGAGAAAGCTGGAAACATTGCTCATATCGACGGAACGACTGGACTTGACAACGTTTTCGCTGACATCGTAAAAGCTTTAGGGGAATAGTAATGATCATCATCAAATCAAAACCGGAACTGGATTTAATGCGAGAGGCTGGCAAGGTTTGCGGATACATTCTGCGAGAGCTGAATAACATCATCAAGCCTGGCATCTCGACTTTGGAAATAGACCGTTTTGTTGAAAAGACAGTACACGAGCACGGAATGACCGCGGCCGAAAAAGGCTTCTGCGGTTATCCGGCCAGCGTGTGCGTCTCGATAAATGATGAGGTCGTTCATGGAATTCCGAGCAAAAAACGCCATCTGAGAGCTGGCGACATAGTGAGCTGTGACCTTGTGGTCGAATACAAGGGCTACATGGCAGACGCGGCGAGGACTTACGCTGTTGGCAACGTGAGCCCGGAGGCAGCGCATTTGATAGAAACGGCAGAGAGAGCTTTCTACAACGGGATAGCTTATGCGAAACCTGGATACAGGCTATATGACATTTCTCATGCGATTCAGCAGACTGTCGAAGGCGAAGGATACGGAGTTATCCGCGATTTCGTTGGACACGGTATCGGAAGCGAGATGCATGAGGATCCGCAGATTCCGAACGTAGGCAAGGCTGGCAAGGGTCCGAGACTTTTGCCGGGTATGACGCTCGCAGTAGAGCCGATGATTACGCAGGGCGACTGGGAAGTCGATATACTCCAGGATGACTGGACGGCGGTTACGGTCGACGGCGGACTTGCAGCACACTATGAGAATACGCTTATTATCACTGACGGTGAGCCGGAATTGCTTACCTTATAACGAAGAAGAGGAGATGTTTTTATGGCGAAAAAGGACGTCATTGAAGCAATAGGAACAGTTGTCGACGCTCAGCCGAATGCAATGTTCAAGGTCAAATTAGACAACGGTTTTGAAGTGCTTGCACACATTTCAGGCAAAATCAGAATGAATTATATCAGAATTCTTCCTGGCGACAAGGTAAAGGTTGAACTTTCACCGTATGACCTGTCGAGAGGCAGAATTATTTGGAGAGACAAAGGTTAGGAGGATAAAAATGAAAGTAAGAGCTTCCGTTAAACCTATCTGCGAAAAGTGCAAAGTTATCAAGAGAAACGGCAAAGTAATGGTTATCTGTGAAAACCCTAAGCACAAGCAGAAACAAGGTTGATTTAAGTTAGTTTGGGGCGGCGGATTCCACCGGGAGATTCGCGTCAAAACGCCCTTTCAAAAATTATGTAAGAACCTGTCTATATCGCTCCCGGCATAGCGACGGAAGATAGGGGAAGGAGAAAAATATGGCTCGTATAGCCGGTGTTGACTTACCAAGAGAAAAAAGAGTAGAAATAGGCCTCACCTATATCTACGGTATTGGCAGACCAACTTCACTTGCTATCCTCGAAAAAGCAGGCGTTAACCCTGACACAAGAGTTAAGGATCTGACTGAGGATGAAGCAGGTAAAATCAGAAGAATTATCGACGAAGAATACCTTGTAGAAGGTGACCTCAGAAGAGAGGTTTCCCTCAACATCAAGAGACTGATGGAAATCGGTTCCTACAGAGGTATCCGTCACAGAAGAGGACTTCCTGTAAGAGGTCAGAAGACAAAGACAAACGCTAGAACTCGCAAGGGTCCGAAGAAGACCGTTGGTAGAAAGAAGAAAGCGACTAAGTAAGAAGGAGGTAGGAAAAAATGGCTAAAGCTGTAAAGAAAACAGTTAGAAAAAAGAAAAGAGAACGCAAGAATATTGAAAAAGGCCAGGCACATATCCAATCCACCTTTAACAATACTTTAGTTACTCTTACAGATATGAGCGGAAACGCTCTGAGCTGGTGCTCCGCTGGATCACTCGGATTCAAGGGCTCCAGAAAATCCACACCGTTCGCAGCACAGATGGCAGCTGAAGAAGCAGCTAAGGGTGCTATGGAACACGGCCTTAAGACTGTAGAAGTTTATGTAAAGGGACCAGGCTCCGGCAGAGAATCCGCTATCAGAGCGCTTCAGACTGCAGGTCTTGAGATCACTCTCATCAGAGATATCACACCAATCCCGCATAACGGCTGCAGACCGCCGAAGAGAAGAAGAGTCTAGGAAAGGAGGAGTAATTTAGATGGCAAGATATACAAACGCAAACTGCAAATTATGCAGAAGAGAAGGTCAAAAGCTTTTCTTGAAGGGCGAGAGATGCTACGGTGGCAAGTGCGCACTTGAAAAGAGAAATTACGCTCCTGGACAGCACGGACAGTCAAGAAAGAAAATGTCTGACTATGGTCTTCAGTTAAGAGAAAAGCAGAAGGCTAAGAGATTCTACGGAATGCAGGAAACTCAGTTCAGAAACCTGTTTGACAAGGCAGCTAAGAAGCAAGGTAAGACAGGTGAAAACCTCTTGATTTTGCTCGAGACTAGACTTGATAACGTAGTATTCAGACTTGGATTTGCTGCTTCCAGAAAGGAAGCTAGACAGCTCGTAACTCACGGTCACTTCACTGTAAATGGCAAGAAAGCTAACATTCCTTCAATGGAAGTTAAGGCTGGCGATGTTATCGCAGTAAAGGCTAAGAGCCAGAGCTCACCTAAGTTCAAGGAAGTCAAGGAAATGTCCATCACAGTTCCTGCATGGATGAGTGTTGATGTTGATAAGCTCCAGGGTCAGGTACTCGCAATGCCTACAAGAGAGCAGATCGATACTCCAATCGCAGAGCACTTGATCGTCGAGTTGTACTCCAAGTAAGAACCTGTCAAGAGGCGGGTAGTATTTGCTCAGTGCTTAGGTGGGATTACGCAAATCTCCACCCTCAAGCTCTTGACAAGTTCTTGATACGGGTTGTATGCTAAAGTATAAACCCGTAATAACCTTGGGAAATTTAGAGCGGGTGGCTAACGCCTTATGATAAGTTATAGCGAAACTTGGAATGAAAGGGAGGGTTTTTGAGTGATAGAAATCGAAAAACCAACAATCAATAAATTTGTTGATGAAGATGGATGCTACGGCAAGTTCGTAGTTGAACCTCTGGAAAGAGGATATGGTACAACCCTTGGCAATGCACTTAGAAGAATTCTTTTGAGTTCTCTCCCAGGTGCAGCAGTCACTTCAGTAAAAATCGACGGAGTACTTCACGAGTTTTCAACAATACCGGGAGTTAAAGAAGACGTTACGGAAATCATCCTTAACCTCAAGAAGCTTGCAATCAGATTGTCTGGAGAGAGCACGAAGAGAGTTATCATCAATGCAGTAGGTCCTAAGGAAGTTACTGCTGCTGATATCATCGGCGACTCTGACCTTCAGATTTTCAACCCAGATTTGCACATCGCAACCCTGGAGGAGAATGCAACGCTCGTCATGGAAATCAACATGGCAAGAGGCAGAGGATACGTTCCAGCGGAGGCTAACAAGACAGAGTCCACACCGATTTCGGTTATCCCTGTTGACTCCATC
Source organism: Anaerovoracaceae bacterium (assembly GCA_963617285.1). Taxonomy (GTDB): domain Bacteria; phylum Bacillota; class Clostridia; order Peptostreptococcales; family Anaerovoracaceae; genus CAG-238. The sequence goes on from CAVEOR010000046.1 coordinate 3,997, forward strand.
TACACTCCTGTTAGAAAAGTTAATTTTACAGTAGAGAACACGAGAGTTGGTCAGGTAACTGACTACGACAGACTCGTTCTGGAAATCTGGACTGATGGTTCAATCACGCCGGAAGAAGGCGTTTCCATCGGAGCGAAGATTATGCAGGAGCATTTGAACCTGTTCATCGAGCTCACAGACTCAACTGAGAACATGGAAATCATGGTTGAGAAGGAAGAGGACCAGAAGGGCAGAGTGCTCGAAATGACGATTGAAGAGCTCGAACTTTCTGTTCGTTCCTTCAACTGCCTCAAGAGAGCCGCAATCAATACTGTACAAGAACTTACAGAGAAATCAGAAGATGATATGATGAAGGTTAGAAACCTCGGTAAGAAATCTCTTGATGAAGTCAAGGCGAAACTTGAGGAACTGGGACTTAGTTTGAAACAGAGTGATGAATAAAACTTGCAAATAGAACTTGCAATGAAAGGAGAATCTTAAAATGCCAGGATACAAGAAACTGGGCAGACCTTCGGCTCACAGAAAGTCAATGCTGAGAAACCTTGTAACTGACCTGTTCAGAGAAGGCAGAATTCAGACTACAGACATGAGAGCTAAGGAAGCTGGAAGACAAGCTGAGAAGCTTATTACGCTTGCTAAGCGCGGTGATCTTCACGCAAGAAGACAGGTACTTGCATATGTTTTCGATGAAACAGTAGTACAGAAGCTTTTTGATGAAATCGCACCGAAATATGCTGATAGAAACGGCGGATATACGAGAATTCTTAAGTTAGGACCTCGCCAAGGCGACAACGCTGAGGTTGTATTCTTAGAGTTAGTATAGAGCAAAGAAAAAAAGGAAGCGAGCCTGGTTGGGCTCGCTTTTTTTCGTGGTGCGTGGGTTGCGGTCTAGAAATCGTCCGTGTAGCCTGGCGCTACGAGCAGGTCGAAATACTTGTCATGGTACTTGCGATAGAGCTTGTTGAAGTTTTCGTCCTTTCCGTCGTGCAGGTACTTGGTATAGTCGTGCTGGTTCTGTACCGTCTGCGGCTCGAGCAGAGCGAGGGTGCCGAGGCCGATGTTGGAACACTGGTCGGAGATTCGCTCGATATTTACGAGAATGTCGAGGAATACTATGCCGCCGTGAACGGAACATTCGCCGCGATCGAAACGCTCGATATGATTGGAACGGAGCTGAGAGACGAGGTCGTCGATAACCTCTTCTATCGGCTCTATTTTCTTAGCTGATTCTGCATCTAATTTCGTGAAAGCCTTGAAGGAGTAGTCGAGAACCTGTGCTATAGCCTCACCGAGAACTGCGAGCTCCTGATGTGCGATCATGGAGAACTCGATTTGTTTTTCCTTGATTAGGGTGGAAGCCTCGCCTATATTCGTCGCATAGTCGCCGATACGTTCGAACTCCGAGAAGCACTGAATGTAGTAATTGAGGTGTTTGCTGTCAGAGCCAACTGGAACTTGCGGCGAGAAACGAATCATGTAATTGTCGACCTTGTCAGCGAGAAGGTCGATGGTGTCCTCGTTTTGATTGATTTCGTCGATGGCGTCTTTATCATAATGTCTGATAGTTCTAATTGAGGTCTTGACACCGTAAATCGCCAAGGTTGCCATCTTGGAGATGACGCTGTTTATGCTAGAAAGTGCAAGGGCTGGCGAAGCGAAGAGCTTATCGTCCAACTTCTGAATCTCTGCTTCGATGCCGTCGTCTGGATATTTGTCGTCTTTGATGATGAGCTTGGATAATTTCTCGAACTTAAGGCAAACAGGCAAAAGCAGGATTGCCGCGAATAGCCTGAACAGCGTGTGGGCGTTGGCAATGCCGCCCGAGCTGATGCGTGCGTCCCAGATTCCATCGAGAACTCCCGTGGAGTGCAGGATGAAAATCCCGATGATTACGAGGATGGACGCTGCGATATTAAATAGTATGTGAATCATGCCTGTGCGCTTGGCGTCAGCCTTGGAGCCGATGGAACATACGATTGCTGTCGTGATGCAATCGCCCATGTTGACGCCGATTATTATCGCATAGACCGAGCTGAATGTCAGGGCTCCCGTGACGGAAAGCGCTTGCAGTATGCCGATTGTGGCGGATGAACTCTGGATAAGGAAAGCAGCGCCTGTGCCGACCAAGAATCCCAAGATTGGAACATTGGACATCTGGATGAACAGATTAGCAAATGTCTCTGATTCCGAGAGCGGAGCAACAGCCGCAGTCATGTTGAGAAGGCCAGTGAAGAGTATGCCGAATCCCATCGCTACCTTGCCGATGATGTCGGACTTGGTGGAGCTGAGTGCCATGATTACGACGATACCTATGATTGCGGAAACCGGTGCGAGGGTCGAAGGCTTGAATATGTTCAGCCAGGATGCCGCATCGCCGTCTATGTCAAGGAGTCTGATAATCTGACCCGTGACGGTTGTTCCGACGTTAGCACCGAGAATTATACCAATTGATTGACGGAGCGAAAGTATGCCTGCACCGACGAGACCCGATGTGAGGACTATGGTTGCCGTGGAACTCTGGATGACGGCTGTGACGCACAGCCCGAGCAGAAAGCCCGTGAATGGGTTGTTTGCAACCTTCTCCATGAATTTCTTGAGTGTGCCCGATGAGCCTTGCTGAAGCCCGTCTCCCATGAGGCGCATGCCGTATAGGAAGAGTGCGAGTCCGCCGAAGAGTGAGATAAAATCAAAAACGTTCATATATTTGCTGCCTTTCCGTTTGCGTGTTGTCCGCTTTGATGCGTGTGATCTGTTTTGTTACACGTTGTTTGTTTCTGGTTTCGGCGTTCCCCTGCAGCGCATTGTAAACCAAATGTTAAGTGAATGTTAAATCCAAGTTAAATACCCATAGCAATAGTGTACCAAAAAAATCGGTCTTCGCCAAGAATAGTTTATGTTTTAACAAAGAAAGCCCCCGCTGGGGTGCAGGGGGTTATTTAGTCTAGGAAAAAGGTATTTGGCTGGCGTGCATCACCATACATGGCTTCGAGCTCGGTCTTGTGATAGAGGAAGCCGGGGTCTTCGAAGTGCTTGGCGCCTGTCGGGCACTTCTTGGTGCAGGCACAGCACTTGATGCAGATGCCTGGGGTGCTGGTTACGTCAGCTGGGTCGATGGCACCCATTGGGCAGATGCTCGCACACAGACCGCAGTTTGTGCAGGCGGCGGCAGTGACCGGCTTTACCTTGCGGATGTCTATTGGATTGCCGTGCCGGTCTCGAGGCTGGTAGTAAGGTGCACCTGGGTCGCCTGTAGGGTGCACTGGGTAGGCAGCCTCGGCCTGGGCGGCGGACCTCACCAGCTTGCCGAATACCGACAGCGCGAAGCTCTGGGCTTCGAACAGGTCCGCCGCATCAGGCCTGCCGCCGCCGAGAGTATCCGAAAACGAGTGCTCGCAGCAAAATGCACCAGCAGCCACGGTATGAAATCCACCGTTTTCCAGCAGCTCAGCTAGCTCTGCAAGCGAATTATCGAAAGCTCTGTTGCCGAATGTAACAACTGGAATCGCAAGAGCGCCGTTACCCTTCACTTCTCGCAGGTACGGAAGAAGGAGATTCGGCAATCTGCCAGCGTATGTCGGGCAGCCGAACACCACCAGGTCTTTTTCTGAAAGCTCAGGAAACGACTTGCGAGCCTCTGGAAGCGTGAAATCGTAAATAGACGATGGCACCTCGCAGGTCTCTGACAGACACTTTGCAATCGTGCTCGTAACCTTTTCTGTAGTTCCCGTCGCACTGAAATATATGTTGTAAATCCGACTTATCCGCATATTTTCCTCCTTATATTAAATCTCGCGGCAACCGCTTTTCGACTCCGTATGCGACGATTCCAATCAGAATGCCGCCGATGAGACCCGTGAACAGCAATATCGAGAAGTAGCTCATCAGAGATTTGGTCGAAACGATTATGCATGCGCAGATGAGCTGCCCGAGGTTGTGGGTAACGCCGCCTGCCATGCTCACACCGACCATGCTGAACCAGCCCGTCTTCTTGAGTAGGTACATGACTATGATGCTCAGAATGCCGCCTGCAAACGAGTAAATCATCCCGAATACACCGCTGAAGAGGAGCCCTGCGATAGCAATTCTCACGCAATTTATCGAAAACGCGTACTTGAAGCCCATTCTGTAAAGCGCAATGATGATAACCAGGTTCGCAATTCCGAGCTTGACTCCCGGAATCGGCACTGGAATAGGAATGAGCACTTCTACATACGAGAATATGAGCGCAAGTGCCGCGAACATTGCCGAGAAGGCGAGTTTTTTCGTCCTATTATCCTGAGATGACATCGACGTCACCTCCTTTGTCCGCGACAACTTCTATGACAACCTTGTTCGGCAGGCACGCAATCGTATCCTTCTCATGCGAAATTTTGCCGCTATCCACGCAAACTTGATTCTCGCAAGTTGAATAAGTCATTGAAACCGTACCGTCTTTTATGGTAATATAGTTGGTGGAACTTTCCTGCTCGATGGCAATCTCCTGATCCTCGGACAGCGGGTATGTCCCGTAGACCTCACCGTCAACGGTAACGACGGCGTAGGCACCATCGCCCGCGGTCAGCGAGCCAAACGACACGGCAAGCCCGACCACGACGATAAATATGCACAAAATTACATCAGCTTTTTTTATCATAACCTAAAATCACTTTCGAAATTTCGAATCACTATATATAATGAAAGGAAAATAAATAACGTATATGTATAGCAAAATTTTTCAGAGGCGGGCGGCAAAGGTTTTCGCGACCTGTCTCCTAATCCTAACCCTTATTATAACACAAACTGCGTGCGCTTCAAACTCAAATTCGCAGGAGAATGCGGGAGTTAGCAAAACAAGTTTTCATCTCGACACGATTTGCACGATAACGATATACGGAATCACGGACTCGGATGGGAGCCTCGCTGCCATGACGGACGAAGAGCGTAACAAAGACATTCTCCAGCTCATCACCGACGCGTTCAAGCTTTGCGACACATACGAGAAGCTGCTCAGCAAGACGATCGAGGATTCCGACATCGCCAAGATAAATGCAGCAGGTGGCGAGCCGGTTACTGTAGCAAACGAGACGATAGAAGTTCTCCAGAAGGGCATTTACTACGGCGAGCTTTCTGGCGGCGTGTTTGATATAACCATCGGGAAGGCTACGGACCTGTGGAACTTCCGCGATGCAGAGGACGCTGAGACTG
>CAVEOR010000047.1:0-8768 GCA_963617285.1 Anaerovoracaceae bacterium
AGGTTCGCAATCTTGAGGTCAGGGGTTCGATCCCCCTATGCTCCACCAAAGAGTAGTCGGTAGGCTTTAGCCTACCGACTGCTCTTTTTTGAAACTATCATAGGGGGGAGCGAACCCGCAGGGCGTGGCCGTTAAGCGAAACGCTCCAGTGGAGCGTTTCGTAGGTCACGGTCCAAGCCGACCGAATGGGGAGGCGCAGGACGGCAGATTTGCGAAGCAAAGATGCCGATCCCCCTATGCTCTACCCTGAATAAACTTTCAAAAAAGATAAAACCGCTGAAACAATTAAAATTCCAACGGTTTCGAGCATTTTTACCAACACGTATTGTCCTATATTTCTACTTGTTTGCGCCGCAGCACTTCTTGTACTTCTTGCCGCTACCGCATGGGCATGGGTCGTTTCTGCCCGGCTCTTTTTCCTTATGAACAGTCTTGGAACGCTTGAAATCCTTGATGATTTCGATGATTTTTTCCTCGGAGAAGATGCCTTCCCATTCCTTGAGCGTGTAGAGGTATTCAGCCTCAGCCTTCAGCATGTTGAAATACAGCTTCTCGAAGTCGATGTCAAGGTCGATTTCCGTGTCTTCAGTAACTGTCTCAAGGTCAAACGGGTTGTTAAGGCTCGTTTGGATGCCGTCGAGGAAACCCGTGAAGATTACAGGGTCTGCTTCGAACTGTGCAACGAGGTCAGAAACCTTGCCCTTGAAGTGGTTATCCTTCTTTTCGAGAATGTACTGATAAATTCTCGTCTCTGTACCGCTGTATTCCTTCCAAAATGCCTCAAATGTCTCGTCTGTCTGGTTTTCCATGAGGCTAACCCAATCTTTGTATAAACTCATTTTTTATTCCTCCATTGATAGTTATTTATACTTAAAATTAAAATTTATTTGCTATGCTGATTATGTCACCGACCACTGAGCTGCCTGTCGGAAGGGCACCTGCACCCTTGCCGTAGAACATGAGCTCGCCGACCATATCGCCCGTAACGTAAACCGCGTTGAACTCGTTGCTAACGCCTGCGAGCGGGTGAGAAACCGGGAGCTTCTCAGGCTGCACGCTATAAGTGAGCTTGCCATCTTCTGCGAGGGTTGCGTGTCCGATGAGCTTGATCTTGCAGCCTTCTGCAGATGCGGATGCGATATCATCCAATGTAATCTTCGAGATACCAGTTGTCGGAATGTCCGTAGGTGCGACATATTTATCGAAGAGCAGGGCGATGAGAATCGAGAGCTTGTTCGCTGCATCGAGCCCCTCAACGTCTGCTGTAGGGTCAGCTTCTGCGAAGCCTTTCGCCTGAGCATCCTTGAGGACTTCTGCGTAGCTTGCGCCGTCTTCCGTCATCTTCGTGAGAATGTAGTTCGTCGTGCCGTTTAAGATTCCCATGACTTCGACGAATTTGTTGCCCTGGAGTGGGTTCTGAATCGCTGTAAGCACTGGGATTCCGCCAGCAACAGCCGCCTCGAACAGGAATTCCACGTTATTACGAGCTGCAGCCTCGGTAAGCTTCTCGTAGTTAGCAGCCACCGCCGCCTTGTTAGCCGTGACAACGTGCTTGCCGTTTTCCATAGCCTGGAGCATGTAACTCGTCGCAGGCTCAATTCCGCCCATGACCTCGACTACTACGTCGATTTCTGGATCATTTAATATAGCGTCTGGGTCGTTCACAACGAAATCGGAGTCAGAAGGATTTCTCCTGAGAACTCGCTTAACTTCGATGTCTACGCCTGTGCGCCCAGCTATCAAATCATGATTTTTCGTCAGGATTTCGTGGGTTCCGCCGCCGACTGTGCCGTAGCCCAAGATGCCGACTTTCATATTTTTCATCCTATTTCCTCCGTAAGAAAATTTGCAATGCAAGAATTATATAACATTTCTTCGATTTTGTCTTTATTTTTTTCGAAATTTTGGTATTATAATTGATGGAATATTTTTCGCGAGCAAGATTAGCTATAAAGGAGATAAATAAAATGGCATTACATATAGTATTCGTTAATCCCGAGATTCCGCCGAACACCGGCAATATCGCCAGAACTTGCGCGGCGACGAACACGAAGCTGCACCTGGTCAAGCCGCTCGGCTTCAGCATAGACGACAAAAGTCTCAAACGCGCAGGTCTCGATTACTGGCCATACGTCGATGTAGAGATTCACGAGAGCCTCGATGAGTTCATGGCGAAATACGGCAATGGGGATCGCAGGCTTTTCCTGGCGACGACGAAGGGCGGACATATCTACACGGAATTCGAATATCGCGACGAGGATATGTTTTTGTTCGGAAGGGAAACTGCGGGGCTGCCGAGAGATTTTATCGCGGAGCACGCGGAGACCGCAATCAGAATTCCGATGAGCGCAAACACGCGCCTCAGGTCGTTTAACCTTGCAAACTCAGCGAATATCATACTCTTCGAAGCGCTGAGACAGCTTGGTTTCCCAAATCTAAAGTAACTTAACTGCAGAATCCGCTAAGGTTTTCGCAACAATTAAATTATGTGTTGAAATGGCGACGCGAATTTGGTATAATATTTGCATATGGAAAAGAAATTAAAAATCAAGTATAAGTTATAAATTTTGATGTATTATTTGGTAACAGGAAAGTTATTTTGATGTGTTGGCGCTGAAAAGCAGGTTTTCGGGGCCAAATTAGAGGTGTATTGGTGAAACTTGGTTATGAATTGACGATTGAGCAGACCCAAAAGCTTACGATGACGCCGGAGCTGATTCAGGCAATACAGATTCTGCAATTCAACACGCAGGAACTGGAGAACTATGTGCAGGAAGAACTCATGCAGAACCCTGTACTGGAGTACGATTCGGCCGAGAACAAGCATAGCAAGGAACAGGAGCAGGAAGTCTCCAAGACAGAGTCCCTCGACAAGAAAGAAGCCGAGCAGGACGATTTTGACTTGCGCGAAAAAGTTAAAGAAGCCGAGTACGACGACATAAGCTATAAACAATGGGAACATCGCAAGACGAACGAGGAGCCGACCTTCGAGCAGTTCGTCAGCAAAGAGGAGACGCTGGAGGATTCACTGCTTCTGCAGCTCACATTCTCCAAGCTCAAGGGCGATGATTTGAAGATCGGTCGCTATTTAGTCGAGTCAATCGACGAAAACGGCTATCTCACAGCGGACTTGAAGGATGTTGCCAAGCTTTATAATGTCAGCGAGGAACATGTCGAGAAAATCCTTGACGTGATTCAGACATTCGAGCCGTTTGGAGTTGGCGCACGCTGCCTCGCGGAGTGCCTGATATTGCAGCTTGCAGCGAAGGGGCTTCTCGATGATTCAATAGAATATCTCATTTTGCATCATCTCGAGGATATAGGCGAGAACAGGCTCGGCAAGGTTTCTAAGGCGACGGGATTGCCTGTGGCACAGGTTCAGATGCTCACGGATCTCATCAAGTCCCTCGAGCCGAAGCCAGGCAGACAGTTTTCCTCTGGGGAGACGACCAAGTACGTCATGCCGGATGTAATAGTCGAGAAAATCGACGGCGAGTACCATGTGCTCACCAACGAGGGTACGATTCCGCATCTCATGGTCAGCTCGTATTACATGAGCCTCGCCAAGAAGGCATCCGAGGACGCGGAGCTCTCCAAATATCTCAACGACAAATACAATTCCGCAATGTGGCTCATCAAGAGCATAGAGCAGAGGCGGCAGACGATATATAATGTAGTTCAGTTCGTGGTCGATTACCAAAAGGAATTCTTCGATAACGGGCCGAAGTACCTGAAGACGCTCAACCTCAGACAGGTTGCCGAGACGCTGGACATCCACGAATCGACGGTTAGCCGCTCTATAAACGGCAAGTACATGCAGACCCCGAGAGGAGTGTTTGAAATCAGATACTTTTTCTCGAGCGGAGTTACTGGCGCAAGCGGCGAAGGAATGTCATCGAACAGCATCAAGACATTTATCAAGGAAATCGTCGACAGCGAGGACCCGAAGAAGCCGTACAGCGACCAGGATATGGTTGAAATTCTCAGCGGCAAGGGAATCGAGATTTCCCGTCGTACGGTCGCGAAGTACCGCGAAGGCATGAATATCTTATCTTCGTCCAAACGGAAGAGATATTAAAATATTTTATTAAAATTTCATAAAAACATTGTCGTAATGAATGTTTTGGGAGGAGAAAAAAATGGCGATTAGAGTAGGAATTAACGGATTTGGTAGAATTGGCAGAGTTGTAATCAGAGCAGCCATGGATATGCCAGAGATTGAAATCAGAGCGATCAACCTCAGAAACGCAGATCTCGAATACATGGTATACATGCTCAAGTACGACAGCATCTTTGGTAGATTCCCAAAGAGCCTCGACCATGACCAGTCTGGAATTTTTATCGATGGCAAGCATGTAGACGTTTACTCATTCTCAGATGCAGCCGAGATTCCGTGGAAGGAAGCGGGCGTTGACTACGTAGTTGACTGCACAGGCGCTTACGTTACCACAGAAAAGGCTATGGATCACATCAAAGCAGGTGCTAAGCACGTTATCATCTCCGCACCAGCAAAGGACAAAGACACTCCAACATTCGTTTACGGCGTAAATCATAGTGACTACACATCCGACATGCAGGTAGTTTCCAACGCATCTTGCACGACGAACTGCCTCGCACCACTCATGAAGGTTATCGAAGACAACTACGGAATCAAGGAAGGACTCATGTCCACAATCCACGCAGCAACAGCTAAGCAGAAGGTTGTAGACGCTAAGTCCCTCAAGGACTGGAGAACAGGCCGTAGCGTATTCGGCAACGTAATTCCTTCGACTACAGGCGCAGCAAAGGCTGTAGGCCTTGTAATTCCTTCACTCAAGGGCAAGATGACAGGCATCTCCTACAGAGTTCCTACTGCTGATGTTTCCGTTATCGACGTAAACGTAGTTCTCAACACTCCAACCAGCGGTCCAGAACTTAGACAAAAGATCAAAGAAGCTTCCGAGACATACCTCAAGGGAGTTCTCGAATATGTTGACGATGAAGTGGTTTCCGGCGATTTCGTTGGCGATCCTTGCACATCAATTTTCGATTCCAGACAGACAATCGAGCTCAACGACCATTTCTTCAAGCTCATCGCTTACTATGACAACGAGTTCGGTTACTCCAGCAACCTGCTGAACATGCTGAAGCACATGGCATCTGTTGACGAGCAGTAGGGGGAAATAAAAGTGAAAAAGACGATTAAAGACATAGATGTAAAAGGAAAGAAAGTGCTCGTAAGATGCGATTTCAACGTTCCGCTCGACGGAGACAAAATCACCGACGATATCAGAATCGTATCCGCACTTCCAACCATCAACTATCTGAGAGAGCAGGGTGCGAAGGTCATCCTCATGTCTCACCTCGGTAGACCTGAGGGTGAGCCGAATTCGAAGTATTCGCTTGCACCGGTTGCAAAGAGGCTCGGTGAGCTTCTCGGTGAAGAGGTAGTATTCGCAGCATCCGACGTAGTTGTAGACGATTCAGTTAAGAAGGCGGCAGACGGCCTCGCAGAAGGCCAGGTAATGCTCCTTCAGAACGTTAGATATAGAAAAGAAGAGACGAAGAACAATCCAGAGTTCGCAAAGGAACTCGCATCACTCGGAGATATCTTCGTAAACGACGCATTCGGAACAGCGCACCGCGCGCACGCTTCCACAGCGGGAATCGCGGATTATCTTCCATGCGTTTCTGGCTTCCTGATTGAGAAGGAGGTCAAGTTCCTCGGAGATGCTGTTTCCAATCCTGAGCGTCCGTTCCTTGCAATCATGGGCGGCGCCAAGGTAGGCGACAAGATCCCGGTAATCAAGAACCTGCTGAAGAAGGTAGACTCGCTGATTATAGGCGGAGGCATGGCTTACACGTTCTTCAAGGCAGAGGGCTATGAGATTGGAACATCAATCTTAGACGCAGACAATATCGAGCTCGCCAAGGAACTCATCACAGAAGCTAAAGACCTCGGCGTTAAGCTGCTCCTTCCAGTAGATGCGGTTTGCGGCAAGGAATTCAAGAACGACACTGAGATCGGAACTTTCGATAAGGAAAGCATGCCAGCTGACATGATGGGCATGGATATCGGTCCGAAGTCGGTTGAATTATTTGCATCTGAGATTGCAAATGCGAAGACCATCGTTTGGAACGGACCTATGGGAGTGTTCGAGATGGATAATTTCGCGGCTGGAACCAAGGCAGTAGCTGAGGCACTCGCAGCATCCGATGCTGTAACGGTAATAGGTGGCGGAGATTCCGCAGCAGCTTGCGAGAAGTTCGGCCTCAAGGACAAGATGACGCACATCTCAACAGGTGGCGGCGCTTCGCTCGAGTTCCTCGAGGGCAAGGTGCTCCCTGGCGTTGCAGTAATTCAAGATAAGTAAATCTTGATGATTAGATAGGAGGTTTTTATGGTAAGAGTAGCGATTAACGGCTTTGGTAGAATCGGAAGGCTGGCATTCAGACAGATTTTCGACGATAAAGATATGAAGGTTGTTGCGATAAACGACTTGACGGAGCCAAAGATGCTCGCGCATTTGCTGAAGTACGACAGCTCGCAGGGCGCATATCGCGGACACGAGGTTTGCTTCGATGAGAGCTCGATAAGCGTAGACGGCGTTAGAATCCCTATATATAAGGAAGCGGACGCGAAGAACTTGCCATGGAAAGACCTCGACATAGACGTTGTGCTCGAGTGCACGGGCTTCTACACATCCAAGGCGAAATCTCAGGCGCATATCGACGCAGGCGCAAAGAAAGTCCTCATTTCGGCGCCAGCAGGGAACGACCTTCCTACTATCGTATATGGCGTAAACCACGAGACGCTGACGGCTGAAGATAATATCGTATCGGGTGCTTCCTGCACGACGAACTGCCTCGCTCCGATGGCCAAGGCTCTGAATGACTATAGGGAAGTCCGCACGGGATTCATGACTACGATCCACGCATACACGGGTGACCAGATGCTGCTCGACGGACCGCACAGAAAGGGCGACCTCAGACGTGCGAGAGCGGGCGCAATCAATATCGTGCCTAACTCCACAGGTGCAGCGAAGGCTATAGGACTCGTAATTCCAGAGCTCGATGGCAAGCTCATCGGCTCGGCGCAGCGCGTTCCAGTTCCATCGGGTTCAATCACGATTTTAGACGCGACATTGAAGGACATGACGGATTCCGTTACGGTTGAAGGAATCAATGCGGCGATGAAGGCGGCGGCAAACGAATCTTTCGGCTATACTGAAGAGGAACTCGTAAGCTCCGACATCATCGGCATGAGCTATGGCTCCCTGTTCGATGCGACGCAGACGCTTGCGCAACAGTGCGGCACGCATATCTACGAGGTTAGAGTCGTTGCTTGGTACGATAACGAGATGAGCTACACTTGCCAGCTCGTTAGGACGCTGAAGCACCTCAAGAAATACATTGAATAATTAGCAATTAGCAAGGAGCTAATTAAAGTGTGGAGTGTGGAGAGTGGAGGTAAAACATGAGATATCCGTTTATTGCGGGAAATTGGAAGATGTACAAGACTACCGCTGAGGCGAAGAAATTCGCTGAGGAGTTTAAGAAAATATATGTGCCGAGCGATGTGCGGGTTGCGATTTTTGCTCCGTACACACAGCTTGCGACTCTGGTTGAGGAGTTCAAGGGCACGGGAATCGGAGTAGGGGCGCAGAACGTTCACTACGAGAAGGAAGGCGCTTTCACTGGAGAAATCTCGATTCCGATGCTAGCGGAAATCGGCGTGGAGTATTGCATAGTCGGACATTCCGAGAGGAGGCAATATTTCAACGAGACGGACGAGACGGTGAATCTGAAGGCAAAGGCGCTCCTCACGGCGGGAATCACACCGATAATCTGCGTTGGCGAGGATCTTTATCAGAGGGAACACGACTACCAGGATAAGCTCGTCGCGGAGCAGGTGGCAAACGCTCTTGACGGAATCCCTGCAGAAGACGTGAAGAAAATCGTCATCGCCTACGAACCGATTTGGGCGATTGGTACTGGCAGAACAGCTACGCCGATACAAGCAGAGCACATGTGTGAGGTCATTCGCGACGAGATTACGAATTTGTACGACGAAGACACGGCGGATGAGGTTGTAATCCAGTACGGAGGAAGCGTCAAACCGGAGAATGCGACCGAAATTCTCAACATGGAGGAGATAGACGGGGCATTGGTCGGCGGTGCGAGCTTAGATCCCGCAAAATTTATTGAAATTATCAATTTTTAGCTTGATTTTGGTATACAAGTTGTGGTATAATCTACAAGTTACAGAAACAGGAGGTATATGATGAAAACATTTTTGATGATTTTACTTGCATTATCATGTATTGTTTTGATCGCCAGCGTACTCCTTCAGTCCGGTAACAGCGCAGGTTTGTCTGGCTCCATCGCAGGTGGCGCAGAGCAGCTGTTCGGCAAGAAGAAGAGCAAAGGCTACGAGGCTATTTTGGAGAAAGTCACCACTGTTGGTGCTATCCTGTTCGTAGTTCTTTCACTGGTTATCATCACGCTTTTCGAATAGTATTCTAATATTCGGCATGATGAACGCAATTTATTAGTTAGTTTTTAATTATTATTTTTAATATTTCACTTACGGCAAGAGGTACTTTTTGTGCCTCTTATTCGGCGTTTGTGGATAGGAGGTATTTTAACATGACAAGTATTTTTGCTGTCATCGCGGCTGCAATTGGTCTGGTAGTGGCATTCTGCCTCTCCGCATGGATCAAGAAAGCTGACGAGGGCACAGACAGAATGAAGGAAATCGCCAGCTACATCAGAGAAGGTGCTATGGC
>CAVEOR010000048.1:0-8634 GCA_963617285.1 Anaerovoracaceae bacterium
GTTATAATTTCCTGTAAAAGGAGGCGGGTGCTGTGCAATCCATGCGGGATGTCCCTCGGGGATTGCAGGCCGTGTATAGAAAAAAATCGTGCTGATTGCACGATTTTTTGATTGGTTGTATGTGGGTTGATATCTGCTTATGTGGGGGCGGTTAGATTAGGGCGGTGACGCCGTAGGTGGCTACCGAGACGATTATGGCGGCGATTAGGACGCCGGCGGCTATGGCTGGCATCGCTCGCCTGAGCTGCATGTCGAGCATGGCGGCTATCAGGGCGCCCGTCCAGGCTCCTGTGCCTGGGAGCGGGATTGCCACGAAGAGCATCAAGCCCCAGAACTCGTACTTTAAGACCTTTTCTTTGTTTTTGTCAGCCTTAGCCTCCATCTTGGACGCAATCCCTGCGAGCCACTCGCTCCTTCCCTTCATCCACTTGAAGATTCTGCGGATGAAGACGATTATGAACGGTATCGGTATTAAGTTTCCTATCACCGCGGCTATGACGGCCGTCTTGATGCTCAGACCGGCGATTACGCCTGCCGGTATACCTGCCCTCAGTTCGAGGACGGGTACCATCGATATGAGCACCGTCATGGCTATGTTGCCTGCGGTTGTCCCCCAGAGTGAAATCATACTTTTCTTCCTTTTTTTATTATATCGCAATTATCGCGATCGCTATTTTTCTTCGTCCTTTTCGAACTTGACTGCGGCCTGGGCTGCTGCTAACTTGGCTGCGGGAACCCTGTCTGGCGGGCATGAGAGGTAGTTCATGCCGATCTTTTGGCAGAACTCTATGCTCCGTGCGTCGGAGGCCTGTGCACCGCAGATTGCAAGTTTGAGCCTCTGCTTCTCGTGCTTACCCATCTTGGCGGCGAACTCCATCAATCTGCCTACGCCATATATATCGAGGGTCTTGAACGGATTCTCTCTGAGTATGCCGTTATCCACATAGGTTGAGATGACGCCAGAGGTCTCAGAATCCCTGGCCAGGCCGAATACCATCTGAGTCAGGTCGTTAGTCCCGAACGAGAAAAAGTCGCATTCTGCAGCGATTTTGTCCGCCACAAGGGCTGCTCGCGGAGTCTCTATCATCGCACCGACTTGGATTTCCATCTGCCTATCTAGCTTATCCATGGTGGACCCTGCGGCCTCCATGATGGTGTCCCTCACCTTGCGAAGCTCGGAGGCCGTGCTGATCATAGGCACGAGGATTTCCGGCACTATGTCATGCTCCGTCTCCTGGCTGACAGTAGCTGCCGCCTCTATTATCGCCTGCACCTGCATTGCGGTCATGTCTCTAAGCGTAACCGGTAGGTCGAGAATCCTGATGGTTACAGGTCTATCTCCCATGACGCGGAAAAGGTCCTCGAACTCCGGCTCAATCCTGTTCTTCAGGGTTCTGAGCTTGCGGGTTCTCTGGCTCCCCTCTGGCGTTCTGAGCAGTTCCTCGAGGAGCGGCATTTCGCCAGCCGCAAGGATCAGGTTCTCCGTTCTGCACAGTCCAATGCCCTCGGCTCCAAGCCTTGCGGCCCTCAGTGCCTGGGAACCGGTATCTGCGTTTACCCTGACCTTGAGGTCGCGGACTTCGTCCACCCACTCCATCAGCATCTTATATGCTTCTCTTAGCTGGCTCGCCTTGCTTCCGCCTGTCTGCATCATCGAGATTATGTCTGCAATCATCTCCGGATTTTGCCTGAGGATTGCACTCCTAGAGTCTATCAATTCCTCGCCAACCATGTCGCAGGCTACTATGAGGCTCGCCTCCGTCGAAAGTTTCGCTTCCGATGTCTGCAGCATGTAGAGCTTGCCGTTTTCTATCGTGAACTCCATGCTCTGAACCCGCTTATTATGGCGTTCGAGGATATTTGCAATCTTCTGAAGGCTCTCGTAAGCCTTCGGGAAGTTCGCCTCGAGCGCCGTGATATCCTGCGGCATGCTCGATTTCTCGCGTTCGTTTCCCTGCGTTCCCTGGACGAATGTGCCAGTCAGTTTCTTCTCGCCAGTCATGCAGTCTCTCGTCGTCGCGATTCCGACTGCGGACTTCTCTCCGAGGTTTCCGAATGCCATCGCCTGGATATTCGTTGCTACGCCCTGCACCATTTCTGGGTCGAGGTGTTCCTTCGCGCGGAATGCTACGGCTTTCTCGCAGTTCCAGGACTGGAAAGCCGCCTCGATTGCGGCGAGGAGCTGGGTCTTCGCATCCTGCGGGATTTCGCCTGGCTTGCCGCCGAGGACGATTTCCTGATACATGGATCTGAAGCGGGCGTAGGTGTCCGCGGCGAAGTCGGTCCCCAGGCTGGCCGCGGGCGCGGCCGAGCGTGCCGTGGATGCTGGGGGCTCGGCCGTGCGCGCCTCGGCAGCAGCGCCAGCTTCCGAGCTGCTGCCCGAGGCGCCTGCGCCCGCCGCCGCCGAGTCCGCAGGGGCGGCGGTCGCAGCCGCGGCCAGCCTCCCGAGGGCGGCGGCAACCTCGTCGTTCATCCCGACGTTCAGCATCGTCTCCGCAAGCCCAGGCACGTAAACAGCAGAGCCCGTCCGAACGGAGACGAGCAGCGGATTCTCGCCGCCGCCAAACGTCTTGCCCGTTACATCCTCAAGCTCCTTAATTTTCTCAAATATCTCGGTCACCATCTCCTCCGGCATCTTGCACCCGTTCTCAAAATACGTAGCACAAGCCTCAGCCGTGATGGTAAACCCGAAAGGCACCGGCAGACCGATTTGCATCATTTCCGCCAGGTTTGCACCCTTAGTGCCAAGAAGGCTCCGCATTTCTTTGGAACCTTCGTTGAATGAATATACAAATTGCTTCATTTTTCTCCTTAGAAAGATAATCTTTCTTCGATGTAAGAACGAACGTCAGCAACAGGAATTCTAACCTGCTCCATCGTGTCACGATCTCTGATTGTTACGCAACCGTCGTTTTCCGTGTCAAAGTCAACGCAGATTGAGAATGGAGTACCGATTTCGTCCTCTCTTCTGTAACGCTTACCGATTGAACCAGCAGCGTCGTAGTCAACCATGAAGTACTTGGAAAGCTCCTCGTGAATCGGCTCAGCAACAGGTGCAAGCTTCTTCGCGAGCGGCAGAACTGCAGCCTTGTATGGTGCAAGTGCCGGGTGGAACTTCATAACCACGCGGACATCTTCCTTGCCGTTTGCATCCGTGAGAACTTCCTCGGTGTAAGCGTTGCAAAGGAATGCAAGCACGCTTCTCTCAACGCCCAGCGAAGGCTCGATAACATACGGAATGTAGTGCTCGTTCTTGTCCTGGTCGAAGTATGTCAAATCCTGACCAGATGTGTTCTGGTGCTGAGTGAGGTCGTAGTTCGTTCTGTCAGCAACGCCCCAGAGCTCGCCCCAGCCGAACGGGAACTTGAACTCGAAGTCCGTGGTTGCCTTGGAGTAGAACGACAATTCCTCCTTGCTGTGGTCGCGGAGTCTGAGGTTCTCGTCCTTGATGCCCAGCGACAGAAGCCACTGATGGCAGAAGTTTCTCCAGTATTCGAACCACTCGAGGTCCGTATCAGGCTCGCAGAAGAACTCAAGCTCCATCTGCTCGAACTCACGAACGCGGAAGATGAAGTTGCCCGGCGTAATCTCGTTACGGA
This sequence comes from Anaerovoracaceae bacterium, assembly GCA_963617285.1. GTDB lineage: Bacteria > Bacillota > Clostridia > Peptostreptococcales > Anaerovoracaceae > CAG-238. Next base: position 3,600 of record CAVEOR010000048.1, read on the forward strand.
AGGACTTACCGATCTGGCCGATGCCGAACGGAATCTTCTTACGCGAAGTTCTCTGAACGTTCTTGAAGTTAACAAATATGCCCTGTGCAGTCTCAGGTCTGAGGTAAAGCTCCGACTTGGTGTCCTCAGTAACGCCCTGGAAGGTCTTGAACATGAGGTTAAACTGTCTGATTCCAGTAAAATCGCTCTTGCCGCAGTCTGGGCAAGGAATCTTGTGCTCTGCGATGTATTTCTCGAGCTCTTCGTTGCTCCAGCCGTCAACGACGATCTCCGGCATATCGTTCTCCTTGTGGAAATCCTCGATGAGCTTGTCCGCTCTGAACCTCGATTTGCAAGCCTTGCAGTCAACCAGCGGATCCGAGAAACCGCCAACGTGGCCAGATGCCACCCAAGTCTGCGGATTCATCAAAATCGCTGCATCCAAACCTACATTATATTTCGATTCCTGCACGAACTTCTTCCACCAAGCGTTCTTTACGTTTTTCTTAAGCTCAGCACCGAGTGGACCGTAGTCCCAAGTATTTGCAAGGCCGCCGTAGATCTCCGAACCCGGATATACGAACCCTCTGTTCTTGCAAAGCGCTACTACTTTTTCCATCGTTGCTTCTCTATTTACTTCACTCATCTTGAATTTTCCTACCTATCTTTCTTGTATTTTTATTTTATTCGTCTGCCTTCTCCTCGCAGCCTTCGCACGATTCCTCTTCGCAGTCAGTGCAAGGGTTTGCTTCGCATCCTTCGCAGGATTCTTCTTCGCAACCGTCGCAGATGTCGTCTTCATCATCAAAACCTTCGTCCGAGAAATCAATTTCAATGTCGAGGCCATCAAGGAATTCGTCCTTCTTTGCCTTCAAAGCACCTAACTTGTCCTGTGCAACGTCTTTGATCGTGTTGTATGCGCCCGTGCTCTTCTCAACAACCTCGTCGATAACAACGGAGCTCTTTTCCTTCATGTCGCCAGCAAAATCTCCGGCTCTCTTCGTGATGTCGATAACGTTGCCATCTGTCGTAGTGAGCTCAACAGTGCACTTGAAGCCAACAGTTGCAAGAGCTGCAGCGATTACGCCCCATGGAGCTACGACCGCGCCAACGAGTCCAACGTTTACAGGGATGTTAACGATTGTATCCTCGCCCTTCTTGACAGCGATCTTGGAAACGTTGCCTTTTCTGACCATTTCCTTAATCTTGTCCATAGTCTCGTTTGCGAACTCGCTCGTCTTGCCGGTCTTCTCGATGTCAACCGTGTCCTCGATTGCGATGATTGCGTCAACTACGCTGCCCTCAGCTGCCTCGAGTGCTTCCTTCGCTTCCTTATAGGATACGCCGGTTCTGTCTTTAACTAATTCGATTTTTTCCAATGTAATTTCCATAAAATACCTCCTAACTTTCTCCTTCGATATTAGGTGCGAAAAAACTTTCGCTTTTTAGCTTGCGTATGTCAAAATGATAGGCCAAATAGCTTCTCATAATGGCGCCCAATTTCTGTGAAATTCCGTCGTCCAGCGCAATCTTCTCGAATGCGGACATCGGCTCTTTCTGAAAATATTTTAATATATCTACTATACCAAAATTCGTTTGATAAATCAATGCTTCATTTGCGGTTGTTTGCGGATTTTTCGTGAAATTCTGGTAGCAGCACGAACAAATCATGCCGCCCTCGGTCACGCTGAAGTAGTTGCCATCGAGCTCGCCTCCGCAGCATGCGCACCTGTCGAGCACCGGTGCCGTCCCGAGAATTCCAACAAGCTTGGTGATATACGCCAGGACCAGCGTGTCATGCCTGCGCTTCCGAGCCTCCAGTGCCTCCAAGAATTCCAGCAAAAGCCGAAAAATCGCTGGTTGCGGCAGTTCCTCGGTCAGAACCTTCTCCGTCAGTTCGAGCACGTAGGAGGCAGCCATGTACTTATCGATATCCTCGCCGAGCCCGTAATAGCTCCTCACGACCTGCGCATTGTTGAGGCTGTAGCTGTCGCGCCCCTTGAAAATCTCGTATCTACCGTATGTGAACGGCCTGATGGCGAGCGCAGATTTGCTCTTGCCACCCTCGGCTATGCTCGTGCCGACGCTGATTTTGCCGTATTTCCGCGTGAAAATCAGCAGCATTCGCCTGCCGTAAGCCGCTTTCGTCTGCCTGAGAACGATTCCCTCCGTATCGCCGACCATCACTCGAGCCCGTCCTTATATCCGAAGTTCGACAGAGCAAAGTCCGAATCGCGCCAATTTTCCTTGACCTTAACCCAAAGCTCGAGGAAAACCTTCGTGCCGAGAAGCGCCTCGATCTCAAGCCTTGCCGCCTTGCCTATGCCCTTGAGCTTCTTACCCTGCTTGCCGATAATGATGCCCTTGTGGGACTTTCTCTCGCAATAGATGACCGCGCCGATTCTCGTGATGTTCTCTTCCTCCTTGAATCGCTCGATTTCGACCGCAACGCCGTGCGGAACCTCATCCTGCAGGTACAGCAAAATCTTCTCGCGGATGATTTCGCTGACTATGAACCTCTCCGGATGGTCGGTGACCATATCCTCTGGGAAGTACATCGGTCCAGGCTCGAGGAAATCCTCAATCCTCGCGATCAGTCTATCGACATGCGTGCCCTCAAGCGCTGAAATTCCAAGCACATCCTCGAATATGCCCATAGCCGTGTATTCGTCGTAAATCTTGCGGAACTCCTCTGGGTCGAGCTTGTCGATTTTGTTGATGATGAGAAGCTTCGGGGTCTTGATTTCCTTCAGCTTTTCCAGGATGAACTTGTCTCCTGGACCTCTTTCTAACTCCTCATCCACGAGGAAAAGTATCACATCGACTTCCTTGAACGTGTTTATGGCCGATTCCGTCATAAACGTCCCCAATTTGCTGTGCGGCTTGTGGATGCCTGGCGTGTCGATGAAAACCATCTGCGTGCCTTTGTCGTAGTCGCCCTCTGGGATGTTCGTGTAAATTCCGCGGATAACGTTTCTCGTCGTCTGCGGTTTATCGGTCGTGATCGCGATTTTCTCGCCGAGCACCGCATTCAGAAGCGTTGATTTTCCAACGTTCGGGCGGCCAATTATTCCAATGAATCCTGTCTTCAAGTTCTAATTCCTTCCTTTATAAATTAAATCCGCCAGGGAGAATCTGACCCAATGTGTAAGTCTTGAGGTGCTCGGCGTCGTCTCCAGTGATAATCTTGAAATCCTCGCTGCAGAACTCCTGCATGAACTGCCTGCAGATTCCGCACGGAAGCACCGCTCCCTGATGGCTGGTGAGCACGATTGCCTCGAACTTCCTGTGTCCTTCCGAAATTGCCTTAACAAAAGCCGTTCTCTCCGCACAGATTGTCGCGCCGAGCGATGAGTTCTCGATATTGCAGCCCGTGTAAACCGAGCCGTCCTCGCAAAGAAGCGCCGCCCCTACATGAAAATCAGAAAACGGTGCATACGACATATCGAGCATCTCCACCGCCATCTCAAACAATTCTTTGTATTTCTCGCTCATTTTAATTCCTCCTGATTCCGAGGTGCTCCATGACCTCTTCTTCGCGAGCTCGCATCAGCTTCTTGTCCTCTTCCTCTTCGTGGTCGTAGCCCAGCAAATGCAGCACGCTATGCGTAAACAGATAAATTATCTCGCGCTCGAAGCTGTGCCCGAACTCCTTTGCCTGTTCCTCGGCCTTGTCCTTACAGATTACCACATCACCGAGGCAGATTTCGCCGACCTCAGGGAGCTCCTCTTCGATATAGTCAAATTGCGGAAACGACAGCACGTCCGTCGGTCTATCCACCCCGCGGTACTCCTTGTTCAGCGCGTGTATCTCGTCGAGGTCAACGAAGGTCACGCTGAGCTCGCACCTCTCTGGCTCTAGGCCTTCGAGATTGTCCGAAACTACCGCATATTCCGCCGCCTTCCTCATAGTTTCCAAAATTTCAGGGGTAACAACCTGCCCCTCTTCAAAATATATCTGCATCGCCACTCCTATTCTTCGAGCTCTCTCGGGTATTTTTTATAGTATGAATCGTATGCGTTTATGATCTTCTTGACGAGCTCGTGGCGAACTACGTCTGTGTCCTTGAGGTAGCAGAAGGCGATGTCCTTGACATTCTTCAGGACCTTCTCAGCTTCCACGAGGCCCGACTTCTTGCCCCTCGGCAGGTCAATCTGCGTCACGTCGCCAGTCACAACGACCTTGCTCCCGAATCCCATACGGGTCAGGAACATCTTCATCTGCTCGCGGGTCGTGTTCTGCGCCTCGTCGAGGATGATGAACGAGTTGTCGAGCGTTCTGCCTCTCATGTATGCGAGCGGAACGACCTCGATTACTTCCTTTTCCTTGAGCCTGAGCGCCGCGTCGCGTCCGAGCACGTCGTAGAGTGCGTCGTACAGCGGCCTAAGGTACGGGTCAACCTTGTCCTGCAGGTCTCCCGGCAGGAAGCCGAGTCTCTCGCCCGCTTCGACCGCCGGCCTTGCGAGGATAATCTTCTGGACTTCTTTATTCTTATATGCGTTTATCGCCATCGCAACCGCTATGTAGGTCTTGCCCGTTCCCGCTGGTCCGATTCCGAAAACTACATCTTTATATCTAATGCTATTGACATATTGCTTCTGTCCGAGCGTCTTTGGCTTCAGCGGCTTTCCCTTATGAGTGAAGCAGATTATGTCCCTATCGACCTTGCTCTGGCTGTAGGACACGCCCTCCTTGTCCAGTGCGATTATGTAGTCCATCTTCTGCCTGTCAAGGTTCTCACCCGCTTGGATGACCGTCGTCATTTCCTTTAATATGCGCTCGACCCTGTCCGCCTGCTCCGCCATCTCGCCCTTGAGAATGAGGCAGCTATCCCGCTGGAATATCTCCACGCCCGTCTCCTCTTTGATGATGTCGAGGTTGACGTCGAGATTGCCGAACAGCTCGCGTCTGTCAATTTCTTGCGTAATTTCGATTTTCTTTTCCAAATACTTCTCCTTAAATTTGCATTGTGCTCTCCGCTCCGCCTGCTCGCTCGCCTAGCTTCGCGTCTCGCACTTTTTCTCAATCTATATTATAATTTCTTTTACCCGAAAA
>CAVEOR010000049.1:0-8569 GCA_963617285.1 Anaerovoracaceae bacterium
TCCCATTTGCAACCCTCGCAACCATCCGCAACAGAATCATCGCCGAGGTGCCAGGAATTAATAGGGTGCTCTGGGATATATCGGATAAACCTACATCGACGATAGAGTGGGAGTAGATGTAAGAAAATCCCAGTGTCGATTTAAAAAGCAAAGGAGAGTGAGCTCGTGAAAGATAGCCTAGAAAAGATCGAAAAAATTAGCTTAATGGATAATTTTGTTAAGACTGACGATGTACTGCAGGATATGTGCGGAATCATTGAATCTTCGCGAGATGTAGCATACAGAGCTGTCAATACAGCGCTTGTGCGGAGAAATTGGCTGATTGGGTATCGAATTGCTGAGGAAGAACTGAAGGGCGAAAATCGATCTGAATACGGCGCAAGCATCATAGAAAATTTGTCAAAGAGTCTTACTGAAAAGTATGGTAAAGGCTTTACAAAAACAAATTTGTACAGCTTTTATTCATTTTATAAGATGTATCCTGAGATTTTCCACTCAGTGAGTGGAAAATCTAGAACGTATCTTTCTTGGACACATTATCGCATTCTTTTACAGGTGGATGATAAGACCGCTCGTGACTGGTACGAGAAGGAAGCTATGGAGCAGGATTGGAGCGTGCGTACCCTGCAGAGGAACATTTCGTCGCAGTATTATTACCGCATGCTAAAGACTCAGAAAGAGAATTTAGTGGAATCTGAAATGAAAGAACTTACAGCAGCATTTCAAAATGACAAGCTAGAGTTTATCAAGAATCCAGTTGTTGCGGAGTTTCTGGGGTTTGCTCAGAACACAGACTTTACGGAGAGCGAACTCGAGAAAAGCATTCTTTCCAATTTGCAAAAGTTTCTGATGGAGTTAGGAAAGGGATATGCTTTCGTGGCACGGCAACAGCATATTCACACAGAAAAACAAGACTATTATATCGACCTTGTGTTTTACAATTACATTTTGAAGTGCTTCGTGCTCATTGACCTAAAAACAGAGAAGATAACGCATCAGGATGTTGGACAAATGGATATGTATATCCGCATGTATGATGAGTTGAAGCGCAGCGAAGGGGATAATCCGACAATCGGCATTGTGCTTTGCTCGGATACAGATGATGATATTGCACGCTATTCGATTATGCACGGCAATGAGCAGCTATTCGCATCGAAATACAAGTTATATCTGCCAACGGAGGAAGAATTGAAAGCTGAGATTGAAACACAAAAGGCAATGTTTTATCTTCAGCAACAGGAGGGAGAATAATAGCGTTTATCGAAACTAAACATCCTCTTCCAGAACCAAATCAATAGCAGTATTAAGAAGGGCATTTATGGAGATGTCCTTCTTTTTTGCGAGCGCAACTAGTTGCTCGTCTTTTTCTAGAGAAATGCAGGAGCGGATTTAAGCGCATTAATAGGCTATGTTATGTTGCTGGAGTTTAGAGTTTCTGGTCTTGGAGCGTCCTTTGGTAGGCTTTGAATTCTTGACGGTAGTGGCTTGGGGTGTAGCCTGTGTTGCGCTTGAACATTCGGCAGAAGTAGGCGACGTCCTGAAAGTGCATGTGCTCCGAGATTTCGGCAACGGCGAACTCGGTATTAGTAAGAAGGCGCTTCGCCTCGCTCAGCTGCGCATCTCTGATCAGCATGCCTGCGGACTTTCCAGTCCTTTTCTTCAGATGAGCGTTCAGCGTGCCCTGGTTCAGCCCTAGCATCTGGGCATATTCAGCTACGGAGAGATTCAGGGAAACGTTTTGGGAAACGAGATCCTGAAAACGGTTGACGACCTGACTGGTGTTGAGCTTCAGCGAAGGTACATCCTCTTGCGAGGCTATTTTTTCGTGATATCGATAAAAATGAACCAAGATGATGCTGAGACAGGAGCGCAGAACCTCTGGATAGTCTTTTTCTCTATTTCTGTATTCTTTCAGCATGAGCCTAGTTATCGCTCGCATGGTATCAGCAACTTCTTCGTCCATATAGATGGCAGGCGTCTTCGCGATTTCCCTAAAGAGTTGCAGCTCCCAAACCGAGCTGACGGAAAGCGACGATTGGAACAAAAATTCTTCGCTGAAGTACAGCAAAATTCCCTTCGCGTTCTTGACGTTCTTCCAGTAGTGCGACTGCTCTGGGGCAATCAAGAATGCGACGTTTTTCAGATTCTTGTACTCCGTGTAGTCGATTACGTGCGAACCATCCGCCTCATCGATGAAAACCATCTCATGGAAGAGGTGCTTGTGTGGCTCGTCTGAGCCCTTCGAGTGCACGCCCTCCTCTAAATTGTCCAAAATGCAAAGCCCTAACTGGGCATCGCCCTCTCTGAGGAAATAATCTTTGTGGATGAGTATGTGGTCATCAAATTCTCTGTTTTTCATATGTAATCCCGCCTCACAGTCTTTCTTTGAGTGATTTTTCTTCGGCGCCTAAGAACGCCTAACATTCGATTAGCTTTTTTTCTTCATATTTTACACTAAAAATACAATTTTTCAAGTTTTGATTGTACTTTTTCGCGAAAATCCTCAAAAAGTGCAATTTTTTGTTCTTTTATTACATTTACGATTTAATGTGTTAAAGCTAAAATGGTAGCATGGATAGAAAAGGAGGCAATACGCCATGAAAAACTACGACAAACTACTTTCTCCGATTAGAATTGGCAACAGAATTCTGAAGAATCGTATCGAGGCTTCACCGGTTGCTCTTTCCAATCTCACACCTGAGGGCTATCTCACGCAGAAGTGCATTGACGTTTACGAGAAAAAAGCCGCAGGCGGCGCTGCAATCATCAACATGGGCGAAACTCGCCTTGACTTGAAGACGGGCATTTCGCATAAGCTCTGCCTCGCACTCGACGACGACGGCGTTCTCCCTATGCTCATCATGGCAACGGACGCAATCAAAAGACATAACGCAATTCCAGCGGTAGAGCTCGTCCATCCAGGCGGAAGAACGAATCCTGAGTATTACGACGGACCGATTTGGGCACCGAGTCCTCACAAGGGACATCTGGGCAAGGACTACTCGGAGCTTGACGAAGAGACGATTAACTACATTGTAGAACGCTTCGGCGATGCGGCTGAAATGGCTCAGCTCGGCGGAGTAGAGATGGTTATGATCCACGCAGCTCACGGCTGGCTTCTCCACGAATTCCTGTCACCGCTTCACAACCAGCGTACAGACAAGTTCGGCGGCAGCCTCGAAAACCGTGCTCGTGTAACGATGATGGTAATCGACAATATCAAAAAGAAATGTCCGAATATGCTCATAGAAATAAGACTTAGCGGCACGGAATATGTAGAAGGCGGACTCACAATTGAGGACCAGATTGAATTTGCTAAGCTCCTCGACGGAAAGGTTGACCTCATCCACGTTTCCTCTGGCTCGTTCCACTATCCGCATACGAACCAGAAGATGTTCCCAAGCATGTTCATGGAGCACGGCTGCAACGTTCAGTACGCAGAGGCAATCAAGAAAGTCGTAAAGACTCCGGTTGCAACGGTTGGTGGACTTGGCGATCCAGACATGATGGAAGAAATCCTCGAGTCAGGTAAGGCAGATATCGTGGCGCTCGGTCGTCCGTTAATCGCTGACGCTGACCTTCCAAGAAAGATAAAAGAGGGCAGAGCTGAAGACATTACACCTTGCCAGCGTTGCAATCATTGCATAAGCGAATCTTTCGTTCCTTATGTTAAGTACTGCTCGCGTCTCATCCGTTGCACGGTTAATCCGTTGGCAGGAAGAGAAGAAACTGAGAAGTTTGTTAAACCGGCAAAGGTTCAGAAGAGAGTTCTGGTTGTCGGCGGCGGTCCTGCTGGTATGGAAGCAGCAATTTGTCTGGCCGATAGAGGCCACGAGGTTATACTTTGCGAGAAAGAAGACCATCTCGGCGGCGCGATTAACTTTGCTAAACACGTTTCGTTTAAGAAGGACCTCGACAAGTTCATGAACGTTCTCATAAATCGTGTAAACGAGCGCAAAATCAAGGTTATGCTCGGAACTACCATGACTCCGGAACTTGCGAAGAAGCTCAAGGCTGATGCAATCATCATGGCAATCGGCGCGAAGCCAATCGTTCCGAACATCCCTGGCATTGACAAGAAGAACGCCGTTATGGCGATCGGCATGCACGACCATCTTGAAGATGTCAAGGGCGACGTGCTCATCCTTGGCGGCGGCCTCGTTGGCTGTGAAGAGGCGATTTACCTTGCAATGAACGGACATAAGGTTAGCCTCGTTGAAATGAAGCCAGAACTTTGCCGTGATGCGCCTTACCTCCACAATGAGGCAATTCATCTTCAGTTTGCTGACCTTGGAATCGATGCTCACACGGAGACAAAGTGCGTAGAAATCGTCGATGACGGAGCAATCGTTGAAAAAGACGGCAAGCAGGAGAAGATGACTGCAGACACTGTAATCATCGCAGCGGGCGTTCTCCCTAAGATTGACGAAGTTGAGACATTCCGCGACTGCGCAGACGAGTTCTGGGTAATCGGTGACTGCAAGATTGGCAGAAACGTTATGGCTGCGGTTCACGAAGGATACGATGCAGGCTCGTACATCGAATAAATTGAAAGAGTTTTTTATTAGATCTTAAATTCTAAAAATCATAAAAAACGAACGAAAGGAGACTTACATTATGCTTACAACTATCATAATTGTAGTAGTAATTTATTTCCTCGCAATGCTCGGCATCGGCTGGTACGGACGTCGCTATTCCGAGAGCTTCGACAGCTACCTGTCAATGGGCAAATCCGGCGGCGTGCTTCTTCTGATGGGCGGCACTATCGGTGCTAACATCGGTAACGGCTTTGTCGTTGGCGGCGCTGGCGCTGGCGCTACGCAGGGACTTGCTGGTTCCGCATACGGCATCGCTTGTGCGGTTACGGCACTCGTTGCAGTTTTCCTCTGCGACCTCATTTACAAAAATAACTATCAATCGCTTGCGGACTTTACTCGTTCACGTTACCACAGTGAGATTCCTGGCGTAATCTACGACATCAGTACGGCTTGCGCGTCCATCGGACTTCTGGCTGGTCAGCTCATGGCCGGCAAGGCGCTGTTCGAGGCGCTCGATCTTCCTGGTGTTGTGGGCGTTATCTCCATCGCGGTTGTAGTATTCCTTTACTCACAGCTCGCAGGTCTGTGGGGCGCTTTCGCGACATCCGTTGTTCAGACGGCCGTAATCGCGGCAGGTCTTCTCTTGACCGTTGCCGTTCTCTTCAGCGAGGGTGCAATCGATACGATCAAGGTTGCTCAGGAAGCTGGAACTGCAACTCCTGGCGCGCTTGACTTCAGCGGCACAACTCCAGCTGCATTCATTGCGATGGCACTTCCTGTTGTACTCGGCATGACTACAGACCAGAACATCTTTACTCGTGTAAGTTCAGCGAAGAGCGCAAAGACGGCAAAGGTTGCTCACTTCCTGTCGTTTATTATCATGATCCCGCTTGCTATTATGCCAGCATTCATCGGAGTTTATGGTAATACGGTATTTGGTGCTGAAGGCGACTCCGCATTCTTCACTGTAATCATGAACGAACTTCCTGCAATCATTTGCGCTATCATCATTGCGGCGGTACTTGCGGCTGTAATGAGCACGATTGACTGCGTATTCATCGTAATGTCAACGGTTGTAACTAAGGACATCCTGATTGGAACGATGCACAAACAGTATTCAGAGAAGCAACTCTCGAAGATGACGCTCGCTCTCAATGTTGCTATCATGGTTGGTGGTGTTGCTCTGGCTCTGAACGCAGGAAGCATTCTGGATATGCTCAACGCATTCTACTCATTCCTCGCGGCAGCTTGCTTCGTGCCATTCATCGGCGGACTTCTCTGGAAGGGCGGCTCTGGCAAGGGCGCAATCGCAGCTTCGATTGTCGGCATCATCGTTGTAGTTCTCGGATGGCTCGGAGTATCGCTTCCATCTTGGGGCGGATTCTTCCCTTGCGTTCCAGCAGCTATCGCGTTTGTAATCGTTAGCCTTATCGCTCCAGATAAGAAGGAAGCGTAGAAAAAAGATTTTATCGGTGGGCAGATACGATGCCCGCAGTAAAATAAATTGCCATAAATAATAAGCAAAGCCCCGATTTGGATTTGATGCCAGAACCGGGGTTTTGTTTTGCAGGTTGCGTTGATCGGGCGCCCCAAAATAAGAGGTGATATGCCGCTGTCGCGGCGAGCGGCGTTGCCGTAAGGTAGATTCGATATATTTCCCTCGCTACGCTCGGGAATTATAGTGGACAAAATCCCCGAATCCTTTGGAAGTACTGGATTCCGCGGATTTTATTTTACCGTTTGACCCCACTTTGACCCCAATTTCTTTTTTTAATGCAACCTGACGAAATCAAGTGACAAAAATGTCACTTTGGTGTATAATGATGTCACTTTGAAGGAGAAGAAGGATGAAGAAGATTTTTGCATTTACCATTTTTCAAAAAGCAAGAAGGCTCAATTAAAGAGCGTAACCAAGGGCATCCGCCCTTCGCAGTAATAGGCAGCAGAAAGGAGTATCCGATGAAGAAACAACGGTACAGTTTTACTAGGGGAAAAATAAGGAGGAGAAATGATATTTTTTAGAAGCGACTACAGTCTTGGCGGACATCCGAAGGTGATGGACGCACTTATGAAAACAAATATGGAGCATACAGACGGCTACGGAGATGACAAATTCTCAGAAGAAGCTGCTGATATGATCCGCGAGATGATTGGAAAGCCTGATGCACACATTCACTTTATGACAGGCGGCACACCGACTAACACTATCACGATTGCATCTGCGCTCAGGCCTTATGAAGGCGTAATTTCTGCGGACTCTGGACACATTTTTGTTCACGAAACAGGCTCGGTAGAAGCAACGGGACACCGCGTATTTGCTACGCCGACTGAGGATGGAAAGCTCAGGCCTGCCGACATCGAAAAAGTGCTGCTTCACCATGAGGACGAGCACACGGTTATTCCGAAGATGGTATATATCACGCATCCGACGGAAAACGGCGGGCTCTACACAAAGGCTGAATTTGAAGCACTCAGCAAATGTTGCAAGGAGCACGATCTGCTATTCTATATGGATGGCGCAAGACTTAACACCGCTCTTACTTGGCCAACAAACGACATCTCGCTGAAAGAGATTGCAAATCTTGTAGATGCCTTCTATATCGGTGGAACGAAGTGCGGGGCACTCTTTGGCGAGGCTTTGGTTATTCTAAACGACGCGATAAACGATCATTTCAGATACATGATTAAACGCGCATGCGCTCTCTTTGCAAAGGGAAGGCTCATTTCCGTTCAGATGAAGGCACTTCTTGAGGGCGGTGAGGACTCGCTGTATTACGAGATTGGCCGCAAGGAAAACGAGCTTGCAACGATGCTCGCAGACGGTGTAGTAAAGGCAGGCTACGAGCTTTGGCTACCGCATCAGACAAATCAGGTATTTGTCATCATGCCAAACGAGAAAATCGCTGAGCTTGAGAAGGACTTTTTCTTCTATACTTGGTGTCCATATGATGAGACCCGCTCTGTCATCAGACTCGTCATTGGCTGGGGCTCAACGGAAGACGATGTTAGGGCACTGCTCGCAGCGATATAGCAGAATTGCAAAATAATTCAAATGTAGTTTATGGATATGTATTGGCTCAAGATAGCCCAACTACTTAGGAGGAAAAAATGAAAAAGAAAATTTTAGCATTACTGATGGCGGTTTGCCTCATAGTAACCTTGCTTCCAGCATCGGCATTTGCTGACACGCAGGAAGCTGAGTTCGTAGCGGTGTCGAGATGGGTTGTAAAGACAGTCGGCGAAAATGGTATAATCAAAATTAAGTCGGCTGCACCAAAACCATCGGTGGACGACGTTAACGAGCTTGAGAATGGCTGGCCTATAATCTTTGCTATGAAAACAGGCGAAGGTTCGAACGCTGTATATACTGTAATCAAGAATCAAAACAAAATTAAGTGTACTGACCCTACTGTGAAGCTTTCTACCCGTTCATTTGAAGAGCCAGAAGGCAACATTAATACTTATGGTGAAAGTTGCGAAGCATATCAAACGACGTTTAGCAATATCACTGCCAAGAAAGTTGGAACATACACTTTTACATACAAGGGACAGAGCGTAAAAATTAAAATCAAGTTGCCTGATTGCGATTTTTATAAAGAGCCGGAAGCCACAATAGAAAACCAACTTTTAAATGGGATTCCTTATGACAAGGACAAAAAAGAAAATGTATTCTATATGATAGCTACAGGGACGGAAGGTGTTGCAAGAATAGAGTATTCATTTCAAGATGATAAGCTATCAGAATATTTTACAATCGAGCAGATGGGTGAAAAGGGTGAGATTTGTAAGATAACAGTAAAGAAACCAATCAACAGCATATGGATGTTTTGCAAGAGAATATTTTCTGATGGCGGCATCGATCGTTCTGGTTACGCATGTGGCATCGTTGTAAAACCTGATAAAGTAACTATCAACAAGCTCAAATCGTCATCTAGGACTGTTACTTTATCTTGGAAATCTCAGGATGTTGCCGGCTATCAAGTCAAGATAGCGACTAACAAGTCATTCACAAAGGGCGTGAAGACCTACAC
>CAVEOR010000050.1:0-8275 GCA_963617285.1 Anaerovoracaceae bacterium
CAACGCGTTCAAGCTTAGATTCATGGATTCGTTCCCGTATGAGCCGGAGAATTAGACGGAGGATATGATATGGTGTGTGCGGACAAGAAAATTAACAAAATAGAAAATCCGTGTGAGGGTATCGACGCGTTGGGATTTACGACGGATCAGGCTTTGCTCGACAAAAGACTTGCAGAGGCTGTTTGGAGCATAAAAAATCGACCGGAGGAGCTCGACGCAAGGCTTGCGGGAAATTACCTCGGATGCTCGGGTGAGGAAATGAGCATGACGATTGAATTTCCTGTGCTCGAATGGGAGGCAAATTACGCTGGAATTCTCCATGGCGGGGTTTTCGCGACGATGCTCGATCACACGGCTGGAATTACGGCAATTTGCTTTACAGGGGCTTGGACACCGACAGTCGACCTCGATGTGCACTACCTGCGCTCGGCACAGGTCGGACAGACGCTGATTTCCAAGGCTTACATAGAGTTCCACGGACGCAGAATCATCCACATGAGAGCGGAGATGACCTGCAAGGAGACGGGCAAGATTGTTGCGGTAGGACTCGCGACGTACATGGCTAAGGCTAAGAGCGAGTAGCGAAATGTCTGCGATTAGAAGGACTGCGAACAGCCCTATCTGCCGACAGACAGAAAAATTTTTATTGAGAATTGGAATTTGTTGCGTGGATATGAGTTTTGATATATAATATAGGGGATGCCTGATGTTCGGGGATTTAGGAAAGAGGGAAAGCACATAATGAAGACAATTTTTACGAAGGATTTGAGGAAAGACCTGGAAGTTATCGACTTTTTCATGGTCAGGGGCACGCAGATTAAGACGGGTGCCAACGGCAAGCAGTACTGGGACCTCGTGCTCGGCGACAAGTTCGGCGAGGTGAACGCGAAGAAATGGGACGTCAGTGACAGAGATATCGCCTTCATCCAGGGAGTAAAGGAGAAGGATATCGTCAAGGTCAAGGCGCTCATCACCGAGTGGTCTGGGCAACTTCAGATGCGTGTGATGAAGCTGAGACATGCGACGGCCGAGGACGAAATCGAGATGGCTGATTTCGTGAAGGCGGCGCCGGAGGATCCGCAGGAGATGTACGACTACATTTACGGCACGGCGGACGGGCTCAGCGACGGCGACCTCAGGGCGATTTGCCTCAAGGTGCTCACGGAGAACAAGGATAGAATCATGTACTATCCAGCAGCCCAGAAATTTCATCATGCACAGCTCGGTGGGCTTTTGTATCACACCAAGAGGATGCTGATGAATGGCGAGCGGGTCTGCGAGGTGTACAAGAATTTGAATCGCGACCTCGTTTTGGCAGGCGTGATTTTGCACGATATGGAAAAATTGAACGAGATAGATGCCGACACGGACGGAATAGCCAGTGGGTATTCGTTCGAGGGGCAGATGCTGGGACATATTGTACAGGGCGTTAAGTCGATTGACAAAATGACGCTGGAGCTTGGGTTCCCAAGGGAAAAGGCGATTATGCTCGAGCATATGATTTTGTCGCATCACTATGAGCCGGAGTTCGGCAGCCCGAAGAAGCCGCTGTTCCCGGAGGCGGAGGTTCTGCACTATCTGGACATTCTCGACGCGAGGATGTTCGACATGGAGGCGGCGCTGGAGCCGACCAAGCCGGGCGAGTTCAGTGACAAGGTTTGGACGCTGGATAATCGGAAAATTTACAAACCAGCTTTCACAGAGAGTGAAGTTTGAAGAGTGGAAAGTGGAGTTTCGAAGTCCTGGGATTTCAAAGAACATAGGTTGAAGCTTTGATTTTCAGGGTTGGGAATTTTGATAGAAAATTGAATATAAGTTAGTGTATTGAAGATATGGGAAATATCGAGTGAATTCGGAGGAAAAGGAATGATAAAAGTACCTAAGGAAGTTGCAAGAATCATGAAAACTTTGGGGGACGCGGGGTTCGAGAACTACGTTGTTGGCGAGTGCGTGCTTCAGTCTTTGATGGGCGTGGAGACGTATAGCTGGGACGTTGTGACGAAGGCGGGCTTTGCGGAGCTGGTCAAGCTCTTCCCAGACGCGATGGTTCTCAGCGAAAAGTACAGCACTTTGCGCTACGAACTGATTGAGGATGAAGTTGATGAAGAGGGCAACCTTTTGTCGGAAGAGGGCTACATCATTGATATTTCAACATATAGAGCAAAGAACGTCGGCGAGGCAGTAGCTGATGGAGAAAATATTTTTGCTGATAATGTAGAGGCGGACCTTGCGAGAAGGGACTTCCCGATTACCGCGATTGCGATCAATCCGTTCGTTGGCGCGCATTCGGTCGTTGACCCGTATGAAGGCAGGGAGGACATCCGCAAGATGCTCGTTCGCTCGATTGGCGATCCGGACGAGGCGGTGAAGGCTGACCCGATTCGCATGATGAAGGCGATTCGCTATGCGTCGGAGTACGATTTTGACCTGCAGAAGAGTTTGTTTGATGCGATTACGCGTAATTATAAGCTGCTCGAGGGCGCGAAGATGTCTTGGGTTCGCGACGAGTTCACGGATATTCTCACTGGGAAATTCGCGGGCAAGGGTCTCAACATGCTCATGAGTACGGGTATCGTTCGCGTGATTCTCGGCGAGCAGTCGTTTAGCCGCTTGACGCGCAGAGAAAAGGCCGACATGATGGCGCTTTGCGATGGTATCACGAACACGAGACAGGTGCCGGAACGCCGTTTGGGACTGTTTTATTCGATAATTGACAAGAGACGCTCCATGCCGTCGATCACGAAACTCGGGTTCGACGCGGAGACGCACCAGCACTTGGTTGACGCTGTGCACGACATGCCGAAGCTTTACTTCACGACGAGGACGGAGGCGCTCAAGAAGTTCATTTACAAGAGAGGCATGGACAGATACGAGTATCTGCTGAACCTCGAGAAGGCGCAGAGACTGGCGTTCGGCTACGACTCGCAGCTGAAGATTGAAGCGAAGATGTATTTGCTGAACGAGATCAAGAACAATGGCGAGGTTATCTTCCCTGAGGATTTGGTGATTGATGCGAATGACTTGATCGAGGCGGGGATTTGCACGGAGGCGAATGCGGACAAGATGATTCTGATGCTTACGGAATCCACGCATATCAAGCCGAAGCAGAACACGCGCGAGGAGCTGTTCAAGGTTGCCAAGAGGTATAAGTGGAACAAGATTGCGGCTATGGGTAGAGGAGTTAAGTGGTTACGATAGAGGATTTCGACGAAAAATTGAATTGCGGAGGAGTGCATGAACTCCCAGAAAGCCAAAACGGACTGGATTTACCAGCGCGCGAAGTTACGAAAATTAGCCAGGTTACACCGAGTGTGACCTGGTTTTTGCGCTCTGTTGGGCTTTCGGATTACTATGTTATCAGGATTTTCAACCTGGTGGGCGACGCGTGCAAGGCGCAGATCGAAGACAATCCGTACTGGTTGCTCGACGAATTCCCGCACATGGGATTCGACAAGGTTGACTTGGTTGCGAAGACGCTCGGGTTTGACAACGAGAATCGCTACAGGATTGAGGCGGGAATTCTGCTGATTATGCGAAGGTACGCCGCCGACGGGAACACGTTCGCTTATTTCCGGAAGATGTGCGAGGAGGCGGCCCGCAGCCTGCAGGTTTCTGCGGAGCTAGTCGAAGACGTTACTGAGGATATGGTCTTCGACGGCAGGCTGCAGCTCTCGGATGTCGACGGCGAGCGGGTCGTGTATTTCTATGGATATTACAAGGCTGAGTGCGGTGTTGCGGGGAAGCTCGCCGCGCTGGAGAATCCGCAGGGTGGGCTGAAGCCTATCGGTGGGAACACCGAGGCGCTCATCGCCAAGGCGGAGAGCGAGGCAGGTATCAAGCTCTCCGCGGAGCAGAAGGAGGCCGTGCGCAACGCGCTCCTCAGCGGGGTTTCGATTATCACGGGCGGCCCGGGCACGGGCAAGACCACGATTATCAAGGCTCTGATTTCTATTGCTGAGGGGAGCGGCTTCAAGGTTGCTGTTGCCGCTCCGACAGGGCGGGCCGCCAAGCGGGTCATGGAGACCAGTGGGCATTTCGCGTGCACGGTGCACAGGCTGCTGGAGTTCTACTATGACGAGGAGTCTCGATTCATGACATTTGGGCGAAATGCCGAGCGACCGCTGAACAAGCAGGTTGTAATTATCGACGAGGCTTCGATGATGGATTTGATGTTGACCGAGGCGCTCTGCGAGGCGATTAAGCCTGGGACGCGGCTCATTTTCGTGGGTGACGCGGACCAGCTGCCTTCGGTGGGCGCGGGCAATGTGCTTGCGGACTTGATCGACAGCGAGTATTTCTTCACTTCGCGCCTTACATTTATATATAGGCAGGACGAGCAGAGCGGAATCGTCCTGAATGCACATAGGATTAACTCGGGCGAGTACCCGAGCTTTCGGGACGATTTCCGCCTGGTGCGGGCGAGCCGTCACGAGGATATTTTGCGGGGGATCGTGGAGACGGCTCGCCGGCTGGCCAGCGCCACGGGCTCGGAAGCTGGCGCCGGCAGCCAGCCTGCTGGCGCGCCTGCCAGTGCAGAGGCTGGGGGCAGGCACGCCAGCGGCGGAATCCCACTCAATGGGTCCGCGGCGTGGGATTCCGCCTGCGGCCAAGCACCAAGCCCTGAAGCTTGGCCGCAGGCTGGCCCAGGCTTCGCAGGTCAAACCGTCCCAATAACACGAGCTAACTTGGCAGGGACGGTCTGCCCTGCTGGCCTGGCGGGCGTGCAGGTTATCACGCCGACCAAGAAGGGCATAATCGGCAGCGTGAACCTGAACGCCCACCTGCAGGAGGCATTCAACCCAGCATCACCCGGTAAGGACGAGCTGAAGTTCGGCAAGACGATCTTCCGGGTCGGCGACCGCGTGATGCAGAACAAGAACAACTATCAGATAGAGTACCGGGAGGCGGTCGCCGCTGGCCAGGCGCCACTGTTCCAAACGCCCGACGGCAAGCCAGATGGCAAGGGCGTTTTCAACGGCGAAATCGGCATAGTGGCGGCCTGCGACCCAGAGATGAAGACGGTCACAGTGGTTTATGACGACACGCGCTGGGTCGAGTACCCATACGTAGCGCTCGACGAGCTCGAACTCGCCTACGCAATCACCGTCCACAAGAGCCAAGGCAGCGAGTTCGACACGGTAATCATGCCGATGAGCTGGTTCCCGCCGGTCCTTGCGACCAGGAGCCTGCTCTACACGGCGGTAACCCGCGGCAAGAACGAAGTCATAATCGTTGGCGACCCGAAATACATGAACGGCATGGTCGACAACAACCGCAGCCGCGACCGCAACTCCGGCCTGATGACCCGCATCACCGGCATGTACGGCATAATGTAAAGATTTTCGCCCGAAATTCGAAAGGCAAGGATTATGAACAGGGATTGGATGAGAGAGAAATTTGAAGGGCTGGCGGATTTCGTGTATCCGTCGGGGATATATTGCGTCATCTGCGGCAACTACATCGACAAAACGCGCACGTATTCGATGTGCGACCATTGCATCCGCCACATCGACTGGGGCAATATCAAGGTAGATCTGGCGAGCCTGCCGGATTACCTCGAGAACTCAGAGTATGTGGATTCCGTCAGAGCGTGCTTCAAGTACGGACTCTACGGCAGGCGGCTCATATTCGAGCTGAAGTACAACGACCACAGCTATGTGGCGAGGATTTGCGGGAAGATTGCGGCGGACAGGATTGCAAACGACCCAGATGCCGAGGAAATCCTCGCCTGCGACCTCGTGACAGGCGTTCCGGTCAGCGAGGCCAGAATCAAGAAGCGCGGATATAACCAGGCGGAGAAGATTGCTAAGTATTTTTGTGCAGAGGCGGGCCTCCGCCACGAGCCTGACCTCATCTGCAGGGTCAAGGACACGGAAGCGCTGAGGAGCCTGTCACCGAGGGAGCGCTCGGAGCGGCTCTCTGGAGCCTTCGCGATAAATCCGAAGAAGGCGGGGCTAGTGGCAGGCAAGAAGATCGTCTTAATCGACGACATTCACACGACGGGCGCGACGATCAATCACTGCGCTCAGGCTCTGAAAATGGCGGGTGCGGCGGAGGTCCACGTACTGGTGCTAGCGAGCCGAATCAAGGATCGGGATGAATTTGCTGCGGACGAAGACTTTGCTTGCAATGAGAGATTTGCTGCGGACGAAGATTTTGCTCAGGACGAGGAATTGTGCGAAAAATAGCTTGCATCCTGCGCGAATTTTGATAAAATGAAATAGGCCGTTTGTGTCTGTGGTTGAAAATCCAAGCCAGGTACGGGCAAAGGGATCCACGTAAGCCGTGACGCAAGAGATCGCGCGGTGAGCATGGCGTACTTTAGATGTAAGTCCTCCGAAAATCGGGTAAAGGCAAGTGTGGGGGCAAAGACCAGGTCAGGCAGGCGGCTTTTTTCGTGCGCTCATTTTCTTGGCGAAATTTTCACACTTTATTGCGAAAAAACACTATTCACGGCACACAATATGTGGTATAATATAGTCACAAGAACACAAGAGTTTGCACCGAAGCATTGGAATTGCGAGAGCAGAGCCACATGCAAGCGCAAAGGCGAAGGCTCCCGTGGATGCGATTGATGCAGGCGAGAGGAGGTCATCATATGAAGATTATCGTAACAGGAAAGAACGTAGCTATCAATGACAAGATTCAAGACGCTATCGACAAGAAGTTTGAGAAGCTGGGTAAGTACTTTGCTGACGACATTCAGGCAAAGGTGATCGTTCACCCTGAGAAATCCAAGATTAAGATGGAGGCAACCATCGCGACGAAGGGCACGATTTTCAGAGCTGAGGACGTTTCGCAGGATATTTTCGATTGTATAGATATAGTTGCCGACAAGCTTCTCAAGCAAATGACGAAGTACAAAGGCAAGCTCATGAAGAGAAATAAGTCGAAGGAATCCGTTAGATTCGAGATGCTTCCAGAGGTTGAAACTCCAGAGGTTGGCGAGCTTGTAAAGACCAAGAAGTTCGAGCTGACACCGATGACGACGGAGGAGGCAATCATGCAGATGGAAATGCTGCAGCACAATTTCTTCGTTTTCCTCGATGGCGAGACGGACAACGTAAACGTAGTTTACAAGAGAAACGACGAGGACTACGGCCTGCTCCAGACAGTAAAATAGTCGCGCGGCTGACACATGATCGGCTGGCGAGCACTAGAGCGCCAGGCACTTGAACGCCGGGCAAATCAAAACTGAATAAAAAACATCGGGCAGCCATCAGCTGCCCGTTTTTGCACATTTATGAAAATATGACATAGCTCATCTGAGAATTATTTTACGCCGACGAGAAGCGTAGAATCGAGCAATCCCAGTCGTCTCGCCTCGCTTGGAGTCATGAAGATTTTGTCCGTCGTGTCGATTAGCTCGACGCTTTCGTATCCCATGGACTTCAACTTCTTAACAAACTCATCCATATCGCCATATCTTCCTTTTGACATAATGTCGTGGATTGCGAAGACACCGCCTTTTTTCAGGACACGGAGGGTTTCGAGCACGAGTTCCTGCTTGTCGTGACCACCGATATTGTGGTAGACGTAGTTGCTTGCCACCGCATCGAAGGTCTCATCAGGGAAGTCGAGTTTGATAGCATCGCCCTTCTGAAATTCCACATTGCTAAGCCCCTCAGCCTCAGCGTTCTGCTCGCAAAGCTCCTTGCAGTATGCCGGATATTCCTTGCCCCACTGGTCGATTCCAATTATCTTGGCATTCGTATTGCGCTTTGCACATGCGATTGTAAGCGCGCCACTGCCGCAGCCCACGTCAAGCCCAATTCCGCCATCAGGCAAGAAAATAAACTTCGCCGTTCCCTCTACAATTTGCTTAGAAAGTTTCCTGCTACCATTATATGAGAAAGAAGTGTACGCATCGATGCACCACTTGCTGAAGCCCGCGCACACAAGGAAAGCAATCGCAAAGATTACCACGAGCACATTCCTCACATTGGTCGAAAGTCCAAGCCCAAAGAACGTAAGAAGTACGCAAAGCGCGAGGCTCACCACCGTCCCGCCAACGAGCGCATAAAGCATCCCCTTCGGAATCCAGTTTTCATAATTTGCTTTCATTATATATTCCACCTTTCGTTAATTTGCCTGCAATTAGGGTTAGTTACAGCTAACCATACATCAACAGTATACCACACCCTGCACGGTTTATTCAAGAAACACAATCAACAAAAAACAAATTTTTCGCTGGAAATGTCTAGCGGTTAGTCATACGAATGCAATAAAAAACCTCTGCGGGTCGTGACAAGGTGACTTGCAGAGGCTTTTCGGT
>CAVEOR010000051.1:0-8072 GCA_963617285.1 Anaerovoracaceae bacterium
TTATATCTACAGGAGCGGTGGCATTCGGAGCATCCGGATCATACATCGGCAAGGAGAAGGCAGTTGAGAAGGCACTCAAGAATGCTAAAACCACGAAAACTGAAGTATCCTCTCTCGAATGCGAGAAAGACGATGACGACGGCCTCGCTGTTTACGAAATCGAATTCAGAAAGGGTAAGACAGAGTACAGTTACACTATCAACGCAAAGACGGGTAACATTAGAGAAAAGAGCGTAGACTATGGCTATGTTCACTCGGACAAGACAACAATTTCCGAAAGCACAGCCAAGAAAAAAGTTTTCAAGTTTTCAGGAATCAAGCAGAGCAAAGTTACTGACCTCTATTGCGAATTGGATTATGACGACGGCAAGGTAATCTACGAGGTTAAATTCAGAAAAGGCAACTATGTGTATGAATACGATGTGAATGCTAAATCTGGCAAAATCGTAGAGTACAGCAAGGAATACAGAAAAGCATATTATTAAAATTGAAGGATAGAAAATGGCGGTTTATGTAGGCGAAA
This sequence comes from Anaerovoracaceae bacterium, assembly GCA_963617285.1. Classification (GTDB taxonomy): domain Bacteria; phylum Bacillota; class Clostridia; order Peptostreptococcales; family Anaerovoracaceae; genus CAG-238. Next base: position 524 of record CAVEOR010000051.1, read on the forward strand.
ATTTAATAACGGAAATTGCGTCGGGAAGTGCGGCAGCTTTTAGGGAGCTATACGAGCTCACATCAGATGCGGTCTATGGTTTTGCGCTATCGATTTTGAAGAACAGTCATGATGCCGAGGACATAATGCAAGAGGTTTTTATCAAAATCCATAGCTCGGCGGACACGTACCAGAGGCAGGGTAAGGCGATGGCGTGGATACTCACGATTACGCGAAACCTTTGCTATAACAGAATCCGCGACCATAAGCAGCACGACGACATAGCGGATTACGCACATGTCGCGACCGACGGCAGCCACGAGCAGGGCATAAACGCCATGATCCTAAAGGAGGCAATGGAAGTGCTCGCCGATGACGAAAGGCAAATCGTGATGCTTCACTCCATGACGGGAATGAAGCACAGAGAAATCGCAGAGATTCTGGGAATGCCAGTCTCGACGGTGCTTTCGAAATACAATAGGAGCCTCAAAAAACTCAAGAAATCAATTGAAGGTAGGGAGGTGTAGCAGATGGATAACAGAGAAATCGAAAAGAGAATTCATGATGCTGTAGCTTGCGAGGCCCCCGACAAGTTAAACGACATATTAGCAGCCTGCGCGCTCGAGCACACGCCAGCAATAACTGAGCTACCGATGAAGCAAAGATCTCCAGTTCGCAAGCCGATATACAAAGCTGTAGCCTCGCTGGCAGCCGTCCTCTGCCTCTGCATAGTAGGCACGATGATGTTCCGAGGCGGCAGCAGCTCGGATGTAGCAGCCGTAATCGGCCTCGACGTAAACCCGAGCATAGAGCTATCCGTGGATGATGGTGGCAAGGTGCTCGAGGCAGCAGCCGTAAACGAAGACGGAAACTCAATCCTAGACGGCATGGACCTGTCAGGCTGCGACATGAAGATAGCAGCCAACGCAATCGTAGGCTCAATGTTCCAGCAAGGCTACATTACAGACACGACGAACTCCATCCTCGTGTCCGTGCACGCCAAGGACAGTGCAAAGGGCGCGAGCATGCAAGAAGAACTTTCGTCGAGCCTGAACCAGTACCTCGGCAGCTATTCCGTATCGACCGCAGTCATGGGACAGTGCATAACGGATGATGATGCGATAGAAGACTTCGCAGAGGCGAACGGCATCTCCGAAGGCAAGGCATATCTCATCCAGAAACTTCTCGCAGCAGACAGCAAGCTGACGGAAGCGGGACTTCTCAAACTCTCGACGCAGGAACTGATTCTCCTCGCATCCGAGAAGTCAAGCGATGAGCAGGGTTCCGTGGCCTACGGCGAAGTGAATAAGAGCCAGTACATCGGCAAGGACGTGGCTCTGGAAATCGCCCTCGCTAAGCTTGGAGTTACTGAACCGCAGATTTCTGGCTGCGATATCGAGTTCGAATGCGACGACGGCATCATCACCTACGACATAGAATTCCGCGCTGGAGGCGTAGAGTACGAATTCGAAATCGACGCAACCACAGGCATCATCATAAGCCTGAGCCAAGAATACGACGACTGTGACGAAGATGACGACTGGGATGATGACGACGAGTGGGACGAAGACGACGATTAGCGGCAAGCGTGTATTTAGTGGATTTCACAAAATTTAATAGAGAAAAAAGGCATGATTTCCCGGATTTCGTGCCTTTTTGTTTGGCCAAAACAGTATATTTTTTGCTAAGATATTTGCATTTTTTTTGCTGAATTCTTGATTTTTTCTTGGGCATGAAGTAGAATAAATCTGTATATGGTTTCGACGAAATTGATAACTAAATCAAGAAATCAGGTAACCCAGTAATCTTAAAGAATTCACATAAAGGGACATTTACACTTATGACAAAAATAGATTTTGGCAAGCGAAAAATTTTGAAAATGATTCTGAGCGTGATGCTCATACTCACGCTTTTGATTCCGGCGGCGGCTTTTGCGACGGGCAGTAGCACAGATGCGACGAGCACAGCAAACAGCGTGAGCAACGCAAGTGATTCAAGCGATGCAAGTGATGCACATGGCAATAAGATAGTCCGCGTCGGCTGGTATGTAGAAGAACTTTTCCAGGAAGGCAGCACTGACACCGACCCGAAGAGCGGCTACTCATACGACTATCTCCGCAAGGTTTCAAACTATGTTTCTTGGAAATTTGAATACGTATATGGAGAGAAGGAAGACCTCTACGAGATGCTTTGCGATGGCGAGATTGACTTGATGGCAGGCATTTCCGACACGAAGGAGAATAGAGCGCAGGTGCTTTTCCCAGACCATCCCATGGAACCTGGGCAAGATGAGACATATCTTGCTGTCAGCAAAGAGAGACCCGATCTCCTTGATGAGCTCAATGAGGCGGTTGAAGACATGTTCGAAATCAACCCGTATATACTGCAGGAGTTGCAATACAATAACTATGGCATAGCGTATGCAGCGAAGAATATAACGGACGGCGAGAAAGCTTGGCTTGAGGAGCACCCGGTAATCAGAGTTGGCTATATGGCGAATTATCTTCCGTATTCTGCGACAGACGAGGACGGAAACGCGACTGGCGTGGTGACAGACATAATTAACGCAATCTTTGAGTCCCTCGATATAGACACAATCCCTGAGATAGAATATGTGCCATTTAATGGATATCAAGCAATTGTAGACGCACTGAACGCAGGGCAGATAGATGCAGGCTTCCCAGTGGATAGCAACGAATGGAGGCTCGAGCAGGGAAGCATCAGTGCTTCATCCGAGGTAATCACAGATAGAGGAGCTTTGTTCTATAAGTCGACGAGTACAGAGGAGCCCCAGACGATAGCAGTAAATGAGAATAACGTCCTGCAAGACGACTATAGCAGACGGGCATATCCTGATGCAGAAATTTTGTACTATCCGACCATCAAAGAATGTTTGGATGCAGTTGTGGCAGGCGAGGCGGATGGCACTATAATGGACACCCTTCGAGTGCAATACGTTACGAGCCAGAACGAGTACGCAAGCCTTTCCTTTGTGCAACTCGGACAGGGCACCGGCAAGTGCTTCGGAGTCGAACAGGGCAACAAATACCTTCTCATGCTCATCAATAGAGGTCTGAATGTCCTCGGCTCGACATACGGATACAACGCTTCATTCAAATATGTAAACGAATTTTATACATACACAACAGAAGATTTTATCAAAGACCACATGCTTGGGATAAGTATCTCATCGGGATGCGTGCTCGTGCTGATTATAGCCATGCTGGCCCTGCATATCAAAAGGCAGATGAAGGCACTGGCTGTCGAAGAAGAACTCAAGCGGCAGGCGGAACGCGCCAACGCAGCCAAGAGCATGTTCCTGTTCAACATGTCCCACGATATCCGCACGCCGATGAACGCGGTGCTCGGATTTATTGGGCTCATGAGGTCAAACCTTGACGACAGGGCTAAACTCAGCGAATATATAGACAAAGCGGAAAATTCTGGACATTATCTTCTGAGCCTGATCAACAATGTGCTTGAGGTAGCCAGAATCGACAGCGGCAAGGATGTCGTGGACGAGAACTTTACCAATATCGCGGAGGATACCTATTATTACATCTTCGAAAACGATGCCAAGAATAAGAACCTGAACATAAGCAGGTATCTCAATATAACCCATAGATATGTCTATGCCGACGTGCAGAAAATCCATGAGGTTGTCCTGAATATCGTATCAAATGCAATCAAATACACGCCAGACGGTGGTTCAATTAAATTAAGCCTCACCGAGAAACCTTGCGAAAAGGTAGGGTACGGGACATATGTCTTCGAGGTTTCTGATACTGGAATCGGTATGTCGGAGGAGTTCCAAGAGGAAATATTCGACATATTCACCAGAGAGAAAAATACCACGGATAGCAAGGTCATGGGCACGGGCCTGGGAATGGCAATCGTCAAGAAGCTGACCGAGCTGATGGGCGGAACCGTTGATGTCAAGAGCACGCTCGGCGAGGGCAGCACATTCACGGTTACCCTCGACCTCAGGTTGGCTGAGAACCCAGAACAGTACTTGAGCAAAGAAACTCAGAAGGATGACGAGACGGAGATTAGGCTCGATGGCAAGAGGATTTTGCTCGCAGAGGATAACGAGCTCAATGCCGAGATTGCAACGGCGATGCTTGAGAATATGGGCGCGGAGGTAGATGTAGCGCAAGACGGAGTCAAGTGCTTCAATATGCTGCAGGAGCACGAGGCTGGATACTATGCACTGATTCTAATGGATATCCAGATGCCAATCCTCAACGGCTACGACGCCACGAAGAAAATCCGTAGGATGACTGATTCAGCTAAGGCGAACATCCCAATCGTAGCGACGACCGCAAACGCCTTCGACGAGGATAAACGCGCCGCCTTAGATGCAGGCATGAACGCCCACATCGCCAAGCCGATTAACTTAGAGGAAATGAAGCAAGTCTTCAGTAACTTAATAACCAACTAATTACCCTTCCAGACTTTCACTTCACGAAAGCCGCATGGCCATTATGGGAGGCGAGAAACAGATATCAAAAGCTCACCGAAATGGTGGGCTTTTATAGTCTAAAAACCTTGAAATTTATTTGCTAAATTTTTGTTAAAATATTGATTTTTGATTTGAATTGGAGTAGAATTTATGGGTATGTAATTATAATTAGGGTGAGCTGGCTCTAGCGGGAAATTAGAGCAAGCTGCGCCTAGTGGTATTAAGAGAATATTATTGACATGAAAAAAATCAAAACTTTCCTTTGCGTTTTGCTGATACTGGCGCTGATGGTGCCGGCAGCGGCTTTTGCGGGGAACGACGAGGCAAGCGAGAACAAGAGCGAGAGCGAGAATAGTAACACACTAGCCACCAAGGTGGTGCGTGTCGGCTGGTTCCAGAGCGACTTATTCCAAGAGGGAACGAGCGACGACGAACCGAAGAGCGGTTATGCCTATGACTACATCAGAAAGCTCGCAAACTACACGGACTGGGAATATGAATATGTGTACGGCGACTGGTCGGAGCTCTATGATATGCTTTGCGATGGCGAAATCGACTTCATGGCGGGCATGTCCGAGACGGAGGAACGCGAGGAGCTCATGCTTTTCCCAGAGGAGGCGATGGAAGAAGATCATTACTACCTCTATAAGAGAGCAAATGACAAGTCCATGAAATCGAGCGACCTGTCGAGTTTTGATGGAAAGAAGATTGGTCTGCTTCGAGACAACCGCATTTCGGATTTTGCCGAAGAATGGATAGAAGAAAATAACGTAAACATTCAGGTTATATACTACGATAGTTTCGAGAAGCTGGATGCGGACTTCCTCGAGGGGAAGATTGATCTGGAGCCTCGGACTTTCGACGGCGGCTCAGACAGCAGCAATATAACATCGGTGATTTCTCTCGGAAAAGAACCGTCCTACCTTGCCGTTAGCAAGGATAGACCAGATTTGCTCGACGAACTCAACGAGGCAATCAGCACCATGATGTCCCTCGACCCATATATTTTGCAGGAGCTGCAGTACAATACCTACGGTGCAACCTATGTGAGCAGGAGCCTGACGGATGAAGAAAAGGAATGGCTCGAGGAGCACCCAGTAATTAGAGTTGGCTATGGAGATTATATGCCGTATTGCGGCACGGATAGCAATGGCAATGCGACAGGTCTGATGATAGATGTCATCAAAGGGATTTTTGATACATTGGAAATTGAAAAAGTCCCAGAGATTGAATACGTGGAATTTGATACATATCAGGAGATGGTGGACGCCCTTGATAATGGAGAGGTTGACCTTGCATTTCCTGTTTCTGAGACGAACTGGAGACTCGAGCGGGACGGCATCAACGCTTCATCTACTGTCATCCAAGACAGGGGAACACTGTTCCTGCAATCTGGCAATGATGACATGGATGTTGAGAGAATAGCTGTCAATCGCGACAATGTCTTTCAGGATGAATACACGGAGCAGATGTATCCAGACGCGGAAGTCGTGTACTTTTCTTCGATAGATGAGTGTCTGGACGCGGTTCTAAGCGGCGAAGTGGATGGCACGATTATGGATGCTCTGAGAGTAGAGTATGTCCTCAATCAATCGAAATACGACGGCCTCGAATATGTGCATTTCAGCGAGGCTACCAGCAAGTGCATCGGAGTTGACCAAGGCAATAAGGCACTTTTGATGATAGTAAACCGTGGAATCAAGATTCTTGGCACCACCTACGGATATGACCGCTCGTATAAGTACCTGCAGTCCTTCCATTCGACTACTTTGCTTGATTTCATCAGGGAGCATTTGATTGGGGCGACCATCGGCACCGGAATTTTCGGCTTGATTGTGCTTATCCTATTGCTACTTTATGTACGCAAGCAGAGGAAGCAACTTGCGATTCATGATGCGCTTCGCGAGCAGGCGGAGAAAGCCAATGCTGCGAAGAGTAAGTTCCTGTTCAATATGTCGCACGACATCAGGACGCCGATGAATGCGGTGCTCGGGTTCAACGAGCTCATGCTTCAGGATATCGATGACCCAGACAAGCTACGCGAATATATAGAGAAAATGAAGATTTCGGGCGAGTATTTGCTCGAACTCATAAACAATGTGCTGGAGGTTGCCAGAATCGACAGCGGCAGAGCCACGCTTGACGAAGAAATTGCCGATATGATGAACGAGGACTACTACACGGTCTTCGAGAACGATATTCGCGAGAAAAATCTTCACATGACCAGAGATGTCGATATCGAGCACAGATATGTATATGCGGATGCCCAGAAAATCAGAGAGATTTTGCTGAACATCCTTTCGAATGCAATCAAATACACACCTGAGGGCGGCTCAATCAGCCTGAAGCTTGAGGAGACTGAGTGCGAGGAAGAAGAATACGCAAATTATACTTGCGCTATTTCCGACACAGGCATAGGCATGACGGAAGAGTTCCAGGAGCACATATTCGACGAGTTTACGAGAGAGGAAAACTCCACGCACAGCGGAATCCTCGGCACGGGACTCGGCATGTCCATCGTCAAGAAATTAGTCGACATCATGGGCGGCACTATCACGGTAGAAAGTGAGCCGGGCAAGGGCTCGACGTTCACTGTCAACATGAAGCTAAAGGTAGTTGAAGATCCAGATGTTTTCCTCAAGGAGAGCCTTGAGGCTGAGGAAGAGGCGAATGCTACGGTTAGCCTAGATGGAAGGCGCATTCTCGTGGCTGAGGATAACGATCTCAATGCTGAGATAGCAAAGGCGATTATCGAAAACCTCGGTGCGACAGTTGAGATTGCCTCTGATGGTGTAGAATGTATAGACATGCTCGTGAGCCACGAGGCGGGCTACTATGACCTGATTCTCATGGATATTCAGATGCCAAGGCTCGACGGATATAGTGCGGCTCGCAAGATTCGCGCCCTCGAGGATGCGGATAAGGCTTGCATTCCGATTGTGGCAATGACAGCTAACGCATTCGACGAAGATAAGAAAAACGCGTTCGACGCTGGCATGAACGGACATGTTGCCAAGCCTATCGACATGGCGGAGCTGATGAAAATGTTCAAAAAAGTATTCGGGGGGGGCTTCGAAAGCTCGGATAATTAAGCACTTCGAATAGAAA